>NZ_JAIGQA010000126.1:0-25215 GCF_019733245.1 Streptomyces sp. WAC04114 | reverse complement strand
GGTGACGGGCAGGGCCGGGGTCCCGGGTGGGCGTCTACTTCTTCTGCGTGCGCAGCAGTGCTCCTATGTGGGCCGCCGCCGTCGACAGGTGGCGGCGGGCGTCGCGCAGTTGGTCGGGGGTGACGCCGTGGTCGCGGGCCGCGTCGCGGATGTCGTCCCGGAAGCGGTCGAGCAGACGGTCCAGGTCGCGGGCGGGGTCGCCGGTGGCGTCTGCGGTGTCCTCGTGCGCCCAGGCCGGTTCGTAGGCGGCTGGGAAGCCCTCCGGGGACTCTGAGGGAGCCGGCTCGGGAGCGGGCCTGCCGGTGCCGGTCCAGTCGAAGCCGAGGTCCTTGCCGAGGTCCTTGCCGTAGTCCTTTCCGAACTCACCCACCTCCTTGACCAGTTCGCTCAAGCCCTCGCGCAGGCCCGTCGGCCAGTCGCCGCGGGCGAAGTGGTCCTGCACCTGCTCCTGGACGCGGCGGGTGATGCGCTGCACCTGCTCCTGGGCCTGGACCCGGGCCTGCTCCTGGGCCTCCTTCGCCTGGCGGCGGGCGCGCTGGGCGTCCTCACGGGCGCGGCGGCTCTCGTCCTTGGCGCGCCGGGCCTGCTCCTTCCATTCCTGCCGGGCGCGGCGCATCTCCTCCTTGGCGATGCGCCAGGCCTCCTTGTCGCCGTACTGCGAGAAGTCGCCGTAGGGGGTGTCTGTCGTGCCGTCGGCCCTGGTGCCGGTGTCCCGGCGGGCCTCGGTCGCCGCGGCGCGCATCTCGCGGCGCAGGTCGCCGGCGGCTCCGCGCACGTCGGCCTGGATCTCCGCGGCCAATTCCGCGACCGACTCCCGGATCTCCAGCTCCAGGTCGGCCAGCTCGCCACTGCGGTCGGCCAGCTCGGCGCGGCCCGCGTCCGTGATCGAGTAGACCTTGCGGCCGCCCTCCGTGGTGTGGGTGACCAGGCCCTCGGCCTCCAGCTTGGCCAGGCGCGGGTAGACGGTGCCCGCCGATGGTGCGTACAGCCCCTGGAAGCGCTCTTCGAGGAGGCGGATCACCTCGTAGCCGTGGCGGGGGGCCTCGTCCAGGAGCTTCAGCAGGTAGAGGCGGAGGCGGCCGTGGGCGAAGACGGGGGGCATGTCAGAGCACCTTCTTGTCGGTCGTGCCGTCGGCCGAGGCGGTGGTGGGGTCATCGCCCGGGCCGGAGACGGAATTGTCTCCCGAGCCGTCCTGGGTGCCGCTCCCCGGGGCTGCCGACGCGCCGCCGGTGGTGGGCGGGATGTCCTCCCACCCGTCGGGGTCGTCCTCCTCGGCGGGCCGGCGCAGCAGGGCGATCGAGCCGGAGACGGTGGTGGCGCGCAGCTTGCCGGTGCCCGCGCCGAGGCGGCCCGTGATCTTGTGGGCGCCCCACTGGCCGTGCACCCGCAGGCCGTCGAAGGCATTGGAGACGGAGCCGCTCGCCGTGTTCGCCTCGACCTCCGCGTCCGCCGGGTACGGCAGCCGGATCGCGATCTCACCCGAGACGCTGGTCAGCCGGACGTCCGTCGGGCCGTTCGGGTCGAGGTCGACGATCATCGAGCCGCTGACCGACTCCGCCCGCACGGACGGCCCGGAGCCCTCGACCACCGTGAGGTCGCCGGAGACGGAGTTGAACCGCAGGTCGCCGGTCACGTCCTGGGCCTCCAGGCTGCCGGAGACCGTGTCGGCGCGGACCGGGCCGGAGAGGCCCACGAGCGTCGTGTCGCCGGTGACGCCCTTCACCACCGACGGGCCCTGAATTCCGGAGACCACGGCGGCCGCGCCGACCACCCCCACCTCCACGCGGGTGCAGGCCGGGACGGCCAGGGAGACGACCGCGCTGCGGCGCCAGCCCTTGCGGTCCAGCCACTTGAGGAAGCCCTTCCAGGGCAGGTCCTCGTAGGCCACCGTCAGGACGCCGTCCTGCTGGGTCACCATCAGGGGTGGGCCCTCGATCTCGGAGATCTCCAGGCGGGCGGAACCTTCGTCGGTGCCCACCACGTTCACCGTTCCGTTGACCAGGCGGACATGCAGATCGCTCACGGGCTCGTCGAAGGTGAGCTTGCTCGGTTCCGTGACGGACCACTCGGACATGGTGCAGACCTCCCCGCTTCGACGCGCCATATCGCGTCCTCTCGTATTCACGATATATCGCGGTCCGGGAAAGTCAAGACACCCGTTCTGGGGATGAGAGGGTGGACAAAAGTACTCAGAATCGGGTGATTCGCCCTAGCGTGTGAGCATGCCGACGGAAGCTGCCCGCACCGGTCCCGTCTCTGGGGCGCTGCTGCTGTGCCGGGCGGCGCCCGCGTCCGTCGCTCCCGTCGCCCACCTACTGCGCGAACCGATGCGGCTCACGCGCGCGGGCGACGAATGGAGTGTTCTCGTCCCCGAGGGCAGGCCCTGGCGGGACGGTGCCGAGCCCGTCGACCGGGTGGTCACGGGCTGGACCACGGCCCTCGCCGTCGGCGCGCCCTGGCCCGTCCTGGCCCTGTGGTGGGACCCCGACCACGCGGGATTCATCTTCGCGTCCGGCTTCCGCCGTCCGGTCGGTTTCGTGTGGCTCGCGAGCGGCGTCCCGGTCGGGGAGGGTGAGGCGATGCGCGCGTTCGCCGCCCGTCTGGGCCTCGACCCCGTCCTGGATGTGCAGGCCCTCGAACAGCTGGCCACACCCGACTCGGGCGTCGACGCCGGCGCCCGTCTGCGCGGCCTGCTCGCCGTCCTCGCGGGCATGGGCGTCGCCCTGCCCGCCGAACTCGCCCCGGGCGAACCCGCCGACCGCCTCCTGGAGGCCGCCGCCGGACGGCCCGACAGCTTGCCCGTCGAGTGGCCGGGCTGGCGTGACGCGGTCGCGGAACGTGACACCGTGGACCACAGCCGGCTCGGCCCCTGGATGCCCTGGACGGGCGGCCCCCGGGCCCGGGCCCTGGCCCTGGCGCAGGTGGCGGCAGGCCTGCCGCTGCTGGTGCGGGGCCTGCGGCGTCGGGGTGGCGGCTGGGCCACGGCCGGAGCCCTGCTCCTGGCGCACGGCGCACTGGGCCTGACCTACGCCCTCACACACCCCCGGGACTGAGGAGTCCCGGCGGCTGACGCGCCGCGGCGCCTGACGCGTCCCGGCGATCGACACGCCCCCGCGACCAACGGGCCCCCGCGAGAGACCCGCCCCGCCAAAGGACGCCTGCCACTGACACGCCCGCGAGGAACACGCCCCCGCGACTGACGCACGCGCAAGGAACACGCCCCCGCGACTGCCCCGCTCAGCCACCGGCACGTCCGGCACGTCCGGTGCGTCGGACAACCGGCGCCGACGCGTCTCCTACTCGTCGTCCTCGTCGTCCAGCCGTGCCAGCCACGTGGCCAGCCGCTCCACCGGTACCTCGAAGTCGGGATTGAGATCGACGAACGTCCGCAGCTGCTCGGCGAGCCACTCGAAGGTGACTTCCTCCTCGCCGCGCCGCTTCTCCAGTTCCTCGATGCCACGGTCCGTGAAGTACATGCCCACAAGGATAAGTGCGCGCAAACGGCCGGGCCGCACCCCCGAAGCGGGGGTGCGGCCCGGCACCGCAGGGACGCGCGAGGGCGACTACGCCTCGAACACCTCACGCACCAGCTGCTCCTGCTCCGCCTGGTGACGCTTCGCGGAACCCACCGCCGGGGACGAGCCGTGCGGGCGGGAGATGCGCCGCAGTCGCTCGCCGTGCGGGACGTCCGCGCCGACCGCCAGGTCCAGGTGGTCGATCAGGTTGAGCGCGATGAACGGCCAGGCACCCTGGTTCGCCGGCTCCTCCTGGGCCCACAGGTACTTCTCGGCGTTCGGGTACTTCTTGATCTCCGCCTGGAGCTCGGTGCCCGGCAGCGGGTACAGGCGCTCGATGCGGATGATCGCCGTGTCCGTGGCCCCGCGCTTCTGACGCTCGGCCTCGAGGTCGTAGTAGACCTTGCCGGCGCAGAAAACGACCTTCTTGACCGCGGCCGCGTCCACCGACGTGTCGCCGATGACCGGCTGGAACTGGCCCGTCGTGAACTCCTCCGCCTTCGCCGCCGCCGCCTTCAGGCGCAGCATCGACTTCGGCGTGAAGACCACGAGCGGCTTGTGGTGCGGGTTGTGCACCTGCCACCGCAGGAGGTGGAAGTAGTTCGACGGCGACGTCGGCATGGCGACCGTCATGTTGTTCTGCGCGCACATCTGGAGGAAGCGCTCCGGGCGGGCCGAGGAGTGGTCCGGGCCCTGGCCCTCGTAGCCGTGCGGCAGGAGCAGGACGACACCGGAGGTCTGCGCCCACTTCTGCTCGGCCGACGAGATGAACTCGTCCACGACCGTCTGCGCGCCGTTGACGAAGTCGCCGAACTGCGCCTCCCACATCACGAGCGCCTCGGGGCGGGCCAGCGAGTAGCCGTACTCGAAGCCCATCGCCGCGTACTCGGAGAGGAGGGAGTTGTAGACGTTGAGCCGCGCCTGGTCCTCGGAGAGGTACTGCAGCGGCGTGTACTCCTCGCCGGTGCTGCGGTCGATGATGACCGCGTGGCGCTGGCCGAACGTACCGCGCTGCGAGTCCTGGCCGGCCAGGCGGACCGGGACGCCCTCCAGGAGGAGGGAGCCGATCGCGAGGGTCTCGCCCATGCCCCAGTCGATCGTGCCGTCCTCGACCATCGACGCCCGGCGCTGCAGCTGCGGCAGCAGACGCGGGTGGACGGTGATGTGGTCGGGGATGTTGACCTGGGACTCGGCGATCCGCTTGACGACCTCCGTGGTCACCGCGGTGTTCACGGCGACCGGGAACTCGGCCTGCGGGTCCGTGGACTCGACCGTGCCCGGCTGGGACGTGGCCTCACGGACCTCCGTGAAGACCTTCTCCAGCTGACCCTGGTAGTCCTGCAGCGCCTGCTCGGCCTCTTCCAGGGTGATGTCGCCGCGACCGATGAGGGACTCGGTGTAGAGCTTGCGCACCGAGCGCTTCTTGTCGATCAGGTCGTACATCAGCGGCTGGGTGAAGGCCGGGTTGTCCGACTCGTTGTGACCGCGGCGGCGGTAGCAGATGAGGTCGATCACCACATCCTTGTTGAACGCCTGGCGGAACTCGAAGGCGAGCCGCGCGACGCGGACCACGGCCTCCGGGTCGTCGCCGTTCACGTGGAAGATCGGGGCCTCGATCATGCGGGCCACGTCGGTGGCGTACATGGAGGAACGCGAGGACTCGGGGGCCGCGGTGAAGCCGACCTGGTTGTTGATGACGATGTGGACCGTGCCGCCGGTGCGGTAGCCGCGCAGCTGCGACATGTTCAGGGTCTCGGCCACCACGCCCTGGCCCGCGAAGGCCGCGTCGCCGTGGATCGCCACCGGCAGGACCGTGAAGTCCGTGCCGCCCTTGTTGATGATGTCCTGCTTGGCGCGCGAGACGCCCTCCAGGACCGGGTCCACCGCCTCCAGGTGCGAGGGGTTCGCGACCAGGGAGACCGCGATCTGCTCGCCGTCCAGACCGGTGAAGGTGCCCTCGGCGCCCAGGTGGTACTTCACGTCGCCGGAGCCGTGCATCGACTTCGGGTCGAGGTTGCCCTCGAACTCGCGGAAGATCTGCGCGTACGACTTGCCGACGATGTTGGCGAGGACGTTCAGGCGGCCGCGGTGGGCCATGCCGATGACGACCTCGTCCAGGCGGGACTCGGCGGCCGAGTCCAGCACCGCGTCCAGCAGCGGGATGACGGACTCGCCGCCCTCCAGGGAGAAGCGCTTCTGGCCGACGTACTTCGTCTGCAGGAAGGTCTCGAAGGCCTCCGCCGCGTTCAGCCGGCGCAGGATGCGCAGCTGCTCCTCGCGCTCCGGCTTGGTGTGCGGGCGCTCCACGCGGTCCTGGATCCACTTGCGCTGCTTGGGGTCCTGGATGTGCATGAACTCGATGCCGGTGGTGCGGCAGTACGAGTCGCGCAGGACGCCGAGGATGTCGCGCAGCTTCATCATCGACTTGCCGGCGAAGCCGCCGACGGCGAACTCGCGCTCAAGGTCCCAGAGCGTGAGGCCGTGCTCGGTGATGTCCAGGTCGGGGTGCTTGCGCTGCTGGTACTCCAGCGGGTCGGTGTCGGCCATGACGTGGCCGCGGACCCGGTAGGAGTGGATCAGCTCGAAGACGCGGGCGGCCTTCGTGACGTCGTCGTCGTGGCTGGCGTCGATGTCCTTGAGCCAGCGGACCGGCTCGTAGGGGATGCGCAGCGCCTCGAAGACGTCGTCGTAGAAGCCGTTCTCACCGAGGAGGAGGTTCGCGACGATCCGCAGGAACTCGCCGGAGGCGGCGCCCTGGATGACCCGGTGGTCGTAGGTCGACGTGAGCGTCATGACCTTCGAGATGCCGAGCTTGTTCAGCGTGTCCTGGGAGGTGCCCTGGAACTCGGCCGGATAGTCCATGGAGCCGACGCCCATGATCACCGACTGGCCGGGCATCAGACGCGGCACGGAGTGCACGGTGCCGAGGCCGCCGGGGTTGGTCAGGGAGACCGTCACTCCGGTGAAGTCGTCCATGCCCAGCTTGCCGTCGCGGGCGCGGCGGACGATGTCCTCGTAGGCCTGCCAGAACTCGAAGAAGTTCAGCGTCTCGGCCTTCTTGATGCCCGCGACCACGAGCTGGCGGTCGCCGTTGGGCTTGACCAGGTCGATCGCGAGGCCGAAGTTGACGTGCTCCGGCTTGACCAGGGTGGGCTTGCCGTCCTTCTCCGCGAAGGAGTAGTTCATCGACGGCATGGCCTTGATGGCCTGCACCATCGCGTAGCCGATCAGGTGCGTGAAGGAGATCTTCCCGCCCCGGGCGCGCTTCAGGTGGTTGTTGATGACGATGCGGTTGTCGAAGAGCAGCTTCACCGGGACGGCGCGCACGGACGTGGCCGTGGGCACCTCCAGCGAGGCGTTCATGTTCTTCGCGACCGCGGCGGCGGGGCCGCGCAGCACGATCTGCTCGGGGCCCGAGGGGGCCTCACCGGAGGGCTCGGCCTTCTTCGGGGCCGCGGCCGGCTTGGCGGCGGGCTTCGCGGCCGGGGCGGCCTGCGCCGGAGCGGGCGCCTGGGCCGGGGCCTGCGCGGCGGGCTTCGCCGGGGCCGGAGCCGGGGCGGGAGCCGGCGTGGCGGCGGGCTTCTCGGCCGCCGGGGCGGGGGCCTGGGCGGGAGCGGCCGGAGCGGCCGCCTGAGCGGTGGTGGTCCCCGCGGCCCCCGCGGCCGCGGTACCCGCCGGAGCCGAGGCGGCGGCCGCCCCTGGCTTGTAGTCGGCGAAGAAGTCCCACCAGGCTCGGTCTACCGAATTCGGGTCCTGGAGGTACTGCTGATAGATCTCGTCGACGAGCCACTCATTGGCACCGAACGACGCGGCAGGGTTCTTCCCCGCTTGGTCGGTGTCGGTCGAGATGCTCGAGTTACTGGGGGACTGTGGCGACACGGCGGCAACCGCCCTCTTCCGCTTCACAAGATGATGGACAGCGGGAATCAAGGCTACGCCCCCTGGACGGGGAAGGTCAGGTCGGGCCCGTGCAACGTCGTGCAAGTCACATCTGGAACTGTGTTTCGGGGCTTGAAATGGCGGGAAACAAGCGTGGTTCCGCTTTAGGAGGGAAGAGCGGGGCACGGCCCCGGGCGCCGATGGCGCGGGCCTGTGCCTGATCACACGTGTCCGTCAGCGCGGACGCCCGTGGATCTTGTGGCTCCGCTTCGAACTTTACGTCAACTTGGCAGAGATGACAGTCCCGGAAGAGTGACAAGAATCCGGCAACCCCGCTCGGATTCGGCCACTCCGATCCGGCCGCCGTGCAGGTCCACCGCCCAGCGGGCGATCGCCAGACCGAGTCCCGTGCCCCCGTCGCTGCCCGGCCCCTGCGGCCGCTTGGCGCTGCCGCGGTTGAACCGTTCGAAGACGCGGTGCCACTCCGACTTCGGAATGCCGGGCCCCTCGTCCAGGACCTCCAGCTCCAGCGACTCCGGCAGGGCGCCGCGCCGCGCCTTGACCGTCACCCGGCCGTGCGGGGGGCTGTGCTTGACCGCGTTGTCGATGAGATTGGCGACGACCTGGTGGATGCGCTCCGGGTCGGCGTGCGCCGTCAACTCCGGCGGATGGACGTCGAGGTGCAGATGGACGTCGGTACGGGTGTGACTGCCCGAGCCGGTCGCGATGCCCGCCCGCACGGAGGCCACCATGTTGGCCTCCTTCAGCACGCCGGACAGATACGGCCACACCTCGAAACGCCGCTGCTTCAGCGGTACGACGCCGTTGTCCAGGCGGGACAGGTCCAGCAGCGTCTCCACGAGCCGCCCGAGGCGCTCGGTCTGCTTCAGCGCCGTGCGCATCGTCTCCGGGTCGGCCTGCGTGACCCCGTCGACGATGTTCTCCAGCACCGCGCGCAGACCCGCGATGGGTGTGCGCAGCTCGTGCGAGACATTCGCCACGAGTTCCTTGCGCTGGCTGTCCTGGGCCTCCAGCTCGTCGGCCATGGCGTTGATCGTCACGGCCAGGTCGCCCAGCTCGTCCCGGCGGTTCTCCCGCGTGCGGCGGGTGTAGTCGCCCTGGGAGATGGAACGGGCCACCGCGGTCATCTCGTCCAGCGGCGCGGTGAGTGAATGGGCCACGAACTGCGTAATGAGAAGCGTGGCGATCATCGAGAAGACCGTGATGAAGCGCAGCTCCGTCTTGGTGTGCACCGCGATCACCGACAGACCCGTGGTGATCAGCACCGAGATGACGACGAGCGCGCCCAGCTTGGTCTTGATCGAGAACGGGCTCACCCCGCCCCAGGGATCCGGCTCCCCGGGGATTCTCCGTCCGGCCGGCCCACCGCTCATGGCGTCGGGGTCTCCAGGGCGTAACCGACGCCGTGCACCGTGCGGATCCGCTCGGCGCCGATCTTCCGGCGCAGCGCCTTGATGTGGCTGTCGACCGTGCGGGTGCCGGAGGCGTCCGCCCAGTCCCAGACCTCGGCGAGCAGCTGCTCACGGGAGAGCACCGCACGCGGGGTGTTCGCCAGGCACACCAGCAGGTCGAACTCGGTGGGCGTCAGGTGAACGTCCTCGCTGCGCACCCGGACCCGGCGCTGCGCGTGGTCGATCTCCAGCTCGCCGAGGCGCAGGATGCCGGAGCGGGGGGTGGCCGCCGCGATGGCGGCCCGCTCCACCCGGCGCAGCAGGACGTGCACGCGCGCCGCCAGCTCCCGCATCGAGAACGGCTTGGTCATGTAGTCGTCGGCACCGACGCCGAGCCCGACCAGCATGTCGGTCTCGTCGTCGCGCGCGGTGAGCATCATCACCGGCACGGGGCGGGCGGCCTGGACGCGCCGGCAGACCTCCAGGCCGTCGAAGCCGGGCAGCATGATGTCGAGGATCAGCAGGTCGGGCTGCCACGCCTCGGCCGTGTCGACCGCGGACGGTCCGTCACCCGCCGTTTGCACGAGGAATCCCTCGGCCCGCAGGCGGGTCGCGATGGCGTCCACGATCGTCGCGTCGTCCTCGACCACCAGGACCCGGCGCTGTGCGCCCGGAGTAGCCGTCGCCGAACCGTTGTGGGAGGTCTGTGTCTGCTCCATCGCCCGCCCCTGGGGTGTGCTTTCCCGGAATCAGTGGGGTGATTCCTTCTGACTGGCTATGCCTGCGCATGGTTGCGATTGACGCTTGAATGATCGGCGTCAGAGGAGCAGCGTACGGGGAGTCAGTACGCCTTTGCTATCCAGGGCGGATGCCGAGGTGCACGACGTCCGGAACGCCCCGGGCAACGGGGATCTCTTCGGTACGCACCCGTTGGAACCCGGCATTCCGCAAGGTTTCTTCGAATTCCGGAGACGGCCGGGCGGACCAGACCGCGAGAACCCCGCCGGGTCTCAACACCCGTGCGCAGCTTGCCAGTCCGGCTTCCCCGTAGAGATTTCCGTTGCCCTCCGTGACGGTCCAGTCGGGTCCGTTGTCGATGTCGAGGCACAGGGCGTCGTACGTGTCGGATGTCTCATTGACGTGGGCGACGAGATCGGCCTCGACGATTTTCGCGCGGGGATCCGCCAGGGCTGGGGCGGAGAGCGCGGAGAGCGGGCCGTCGAGATGCCATTCGACGATCGCGTGCTCGCGTTCCACCACCGTGATCCGCCCCCAGCGGGGGTCCGCCGCGGCGTGCGCTAGGGAGAAGCCGACGCCGAGTCCGCCGATCAGGACGTGGGGGCGGTCCCTGCCGTCCAGGGCGTCCAGCGCGGCGTCGACCAGCCGCCGCTCCGAGCGGCCGTCGGAGGTGTCCATCAGGAAACAGCCGTTGGCGATGATCTCCAGCCGGCCGCCGTGCCGCCGCAGCACCACCTCACCGTGCGGGCCCTCGCGACGGTCCAGGACCTCGGGAATGTCGTACGAGCTAGGCATGGGGGCATCCTGGCAGGAGTGGACCAAGGGGCGCCCGTCGATTCGGCGGGGCCCGAGGCAGGACGCGGGACGGGGTTTTCGGGTTGCTGTGAATCCGCTTCCACGTGGCGCAGGTCACAGACAGTGCGGTGTCGGGAGCGAAGGCTGGGACATGACGGAAGGAGTGCCCGTTTTGGAACGCACCGCGCCGCCCCCCGAGCCCGCCGCACCCACACCGGCGGACGCGCCGTTCTCCGACGTGGCCGGGCTGCTCGACGGGATGCCGCGGCAGCGGAGCCCCCGGGAGACGGCGGTCGCGGGAGGGGGGGAGCCCGCCCCGGCGGCAGCGCCCCGCTCCCACACGCTCCGCCCCTGGCTGCTGCTGCCCACCCCCACGGGTACGCCGTTCACCTTCGGCTACGCGACGCTCCTCTGTCTCACCTCGCTGATCGCCGCGTACGCGGACCCGGCCCTGGTGCACGCCCTGCTCCAGGGCTCCAGCACGGACATGGCGCACCTGGTGCGCACGCCGGAGCTGGTGCTGATCGGCAGCGCGCTGTGGGTCGCGGGCGGGGTGACCTCGCCGTTCGCCATCGCCTTCGTGCTCGTGCTGACCGCGCTGGAACGGCGGATCGGGGGCCTGCGCACGGCCGGGGTCTTCCTGCTCGGGCATGTCCTCGCCACCCTCGCGACCGAGGTGCCCGTGGGGCTCGCGGTGCTGGCCGGGCACCTCCCCGACAGTTCCCTGCACCGCCTCGACTACGGCGTCAGCTTCGGTGTCGCCGCCGGTATCGGCGCCCTGGCCGGTCTGCTGCCGCTGTGGCTGCGCCTGCCGCTGCTGGCCGGGTTCGGGTGGATGCTGATCCAGGACCTGCTCGCCTTCACCGACCCGTTGACGAACTGGGGGCACCTCATCGCCCTGGGCATCGGGCTCGCGACCTGGCCGGTGGTCCGGCGCTCGTATGCGGCTCGCCTTCACCCCGCCGGGGTCTGACCTCCGGGTCCCTCAGGTCCGGGCGGAGGCCGCCCGGTCGTACCTCGCGCTGGTCAGCAGGGCCACCACCTCCCAGCCCAGCGCCTCGTAGAGCCCTCGTCCGGCGGGGGTGCCGGACAGGACGCCGGTCCGCGCCCCCTGGCGGACGGCGGCGTCCTGCAGCGTCCGCATGACGATGCTGCCCAGACCTCTGCGTCGGTGTTCGGGGGCGGTCTCGACCTGGTCTACGACGGCGGTGCCGCCCGTCGGGGCGATCTGGCCGCGTGCCGCCAGGGACCCGTCCGGCGCGGCCACCATCACGCGGGTCACCCCTCCGCGCGACCACTCACGCAGCCGGTAGCCCTCGGGGACGGCCGCAGCGCCGTCCGGCGCCAGCGGGACCCGCATCAGGAAGCCGGGCTCGGGGTCGATCCACCAGCCGTCGTCCAGCCAGCCGGCCACCACCGACGGATCCCGGAACGCCTTCAGCCATACGCCCTGCCCGGTCACCGCCCCGGCCACCTTGCGCACGGTCGCCTCGTCGAGACCTTCGCCGGCCGCGCCGCACACATGCCGCGTGACGTGCCCGTACAGCCCCATGTCGATGGTCCAGCCCCACGGCTCGGCCAGGGGAGGAGCGGCCCCGCGTGACACGACCCACCCGTTCACCCATGCCCGCACGGTCTCGTCCATGCCGCCCCCTGTAATGGCTAAAGCTCTCCTGTGGCTCTTACATGTAGGACCTTACGCGCCCTCTCGCTCCCGGTGTCATGAGTGATCGCTGACAGCGAACAGCGGGTGGGGAACATCCGGCGCCGTCCAAGCATTGAGTCGGCATAGCTCAACTTGACTGCCGAAGGGGAGATCATGGCTTCGACGTCCACACCGCTCACCCTGCCCGTGCTGCCGCTCGACGGCGAGGTCGTGCTGCCCGGCATGGTGGTCCCGCTGGACCTGAGCGATTCCGAGGTCCGTGCCGCGGTGGAGGCCGCTCAGGCCGCTGCCCGGACAACACCCGGAAAGCCCCGGGTACTCCTGGTGCCACGCATCGACGGGACCTACGCCGGCACCGGTGTCCTCGGCACCGTCGAACAGGTCGGCCGGCTGGCCGACGGCGACCCGGGCGCCCTGATCCGCGGCCGGAGCCGGGTGCGCATCGGAGCGGGGACCACCGGTCCCGGCGCGGCCCTCTGGGTCGAGGGCACCAGCGTCGACGAGACCGTGCCGGAGCCGCTGCCCGGTCATCTCGCCGAACTGGTCAAGGAGTACAAGGCCCTCGCCACCGCCTGGCTGCGCAAGCGCGGCGCCTGGCAGGTCGTCGACCGGGTGCAGGCCATCGACGACGTCTCGGCGCTGGCCGACAACTCCGGCTACTCGCCGTTCCTGACCACCGACCAGAAGGTCGAACTGCTGGAGACCGCCGACCCGGTGGCCCGGCTGAAGCTCGCCACCCAGCAGCTGCGCGACCACCTCGCCGAGCAGGACGTGGCCGAGTCCATCGCCAAGGACGTCCAGGAGGGCGTCGACAAGCAGCAGCGCGAGTTCCTGCTGCGGCGTCAGCTGGAAGCCGTCCGCAAGGAGCTGCGCGAACTCAACGGTGAGCAGGAGGGCGAGGAGTCCGACGACTACCGCACCCGCGTGGAGGCCGCGGACCTGCCCGAGAAGGTCCGTGAGGCCGCGCTCAAGGAGGTCGACAAGCTGGAGCGGTCCTCCGACCAGTCGCCCGAGGGCTCCTGGATCCGCACCTGGCTCGACACGGTCCTGGAGATGCCTTGGAACGAGCGCACCGAGGACGCCTACGACATCCGGGGCGCCAAGGCCGTGCTGGACGCCGAGCACTCCGGTCTCCAGGACGTGAAGGAGCGCATCACCGAGTACCTGGCGGTGCGCAAGCGGCGGGACGACCGGGGCCTCGGCGTGGTCGGCGGGCGGCGCGGCGGTGCCGTGCTCGCGCTCGTCGGGCCGCCCGGTGTCGGCAAGACCAGCCTCGGCGAGTCCGTCGCGCACGCCATGGGCCGCAAGTTCGTGCGCGTCGCCCTCGGCGGCGTCCGCGACGAGGCCGAGATCCGCGGCCACCGGCGTACGTACGTCGGCGCGCTGCCGGGCCGGGTCGTGCGGGCCATCAAGGAGGCCGGGTCGATGAACCCGGTCGTGCTCCTCGACGAGATCGACAAGGTGGGCTCGGACTTCCGGGGCGACCCGGCCGCCGCCCTCCTCGAAGTGCTCGACCCGGCGCAGAACCACACCTTCCGGGACCACTACCTGGAGGTCGAGCTGGACCTGTCGGACGTCGTCTTCCTCGCGACCGCCAACGTCCTGGAGGCGATTCCGGAGGCACTCGCCGACCGGATGGAGATCGTCCGCCTGGACGGCTACACCGAGGACGAGAAGGTCGTCATCGCCCGTGACCACCTGCTCCCGCGCCAGCTGGAGCGGGCCGGACTCGACAAGGACGAGGTGACCATCGACGAGGGCGCGCTGCGCAAGCTCGCCGGTGAGTACACGCGCGAGGCGGGCGTGCGCACCCTGGAGCGGTCCGTCGCACGGCTGCTGCGCAAGGTCGCCGCCCAGCACGAACTGGGCGAGCGGAAGCTGCCGTTCACCGTCCGGGACGAGGACCTGCGTGACCTGATCGGCCGACCGCACCACGTGCCCGAGTCCGCCCAGGACCCGGCCGAGCGGCGGACGTCCGTGCCGGGCGTGGCGACCGGGCTCGCGGTGACCGGGGCGGGCGGTGACGTGCTCTACGTCGAGGCGTCCCTGGCCGACCCGGAGACGGGCGCGGCCGGGCTGACCCTGACCGGTCAGCTGGGCGACGTGATGAAGGAGTCCGCGCAGATCGCGCTGAGCTTCCTGCGCTCCCACGGCGCCGAGCTGGAACTGCCGGTGGGCGATCTCAAGGACCGGGGCGTGCACATCCACTTCCCGGCGGGCGCGGTCCCCAAGGACGGCCCGAGCGCCGGCATCACGATGACCACGGCCCTCGCGTCCCTGCTCTCCGGCCGGCTGGTCCGCACCGACGTGGCGATGACCGGCGAGGTCTCGCTCACCGGGCGGGTCCTGCCGATCGGCGGTGTGAAGCAGAAGCTGCTCGCCGCGCACCGGGCCGGTGTCACCACGGTGATCATCCCCAAGCGCAACGAGCCCGACCTGGACGACGTCCCGGACGAGGTGCTGGGCAAGCTCGACGTCCACGCCGTCACCGACGTCCGCCAGGTCCTGGAGCTGGCGCTCGCGCCCGCGACCAACGGGGCGGCGCCGGAGGTTCCGGTCGCGGCGTGACGGGCGTGACCGGATAGGGAAGGCCCGGGTTCCTCGTGAGGGAGGCCCGGGCCTTCACCGTGTGGTGGCCCTGTGGACACGAATGCCCTGACCTGCGGAATACTTGCCGAACTGCGGTGATCACGGCAGGTGGCGGAAAATTCAGGTACCGGAACTCTCACGGCCGGGCGACGACCGAGGCAGGGGCTGACGTGCACGAGGGCGGCAACGACGACGGACACCGGGACGCCGGTCTGGCCGGAAGCGGTGTGGACCAGCCTGCCTTCCTGGCGCTGGAGCGCGAGCTGACCGTGCTGCTGCGACGCGCCCGGGCCAGCCAGGGCGAGATGGCCCGCGAGGTCCACCCCGACCTGGAGTCGTCCGCGTACGGCCTGCTCGTCCGGCTGGACGAGTGCGGGAAGCAGCGGGCCACCGAGCTCGCCGCCTACATCGGGGTCGGCAAGGCGACGATGTCCCGCCAGCTGCGAGCCCTGGAGGAACTCGGGCTGGTCGCGCGCGAGCCCGATCCCGCCGACGGACGCGCCTGGCTCGTCGCCCTCACCCAGGAGGGTCACGACCGCGTCCGCCGGGTCCGGGAGGCCCGCCGCGCCCGCTACGCCGGCCGCCTGGCCGACTGGGACTCCCGCGAGGTCACGGAACTGGCCCGGCTGCTGAACCAGCTCAACCGCGGCATGGAGAAGTAGGCCGGGCGAGCGTCCGGGGTCCAGGGTCTGTCGTACCGATCAGGCCCTAGAACTCGACATATACGGCCGTGGCGTCGTCGTGGCGCTTGCTCCGGCCCAGGAAGGTCACCGCGGCGTCCGACCTCTCCAGCGCCCGGACGCGGTCCACCAGGGCCTGGGGGCCCTCCTTGCGGATCAGGTGGAAGCAGTCCGTCCAGTCACCCTCCTCGAACCGCTCGACCCAGCGGGTGGCGCCGTCCGTCAGCGCGGCCAGGGCCCGGACCTGACCGCGGGGCACCGTTCCGGTCACCGCCCGGGCGGCCACCAAGGGGTCGGCCGCCGCCGTGAAGAAGCCGCCCTCCATGTTCCGGAGCGTGGCGTCCACCTGCGCGTCCGTCGCCAGCGCCGAGCGGGGGAGCAGGGCCAGCCGGTCGTCGAGGACGGGGGTCACCACACCGTCCGGGGACTCCAGCAGAAGAGCCGAGTCCGACAGGACCAGGTACTCCACCGCGTCCGGATTCCAGCGGGCCGCGACCACCGTGGCCTGGGGCGTCCGAGGGTGAGAAAGGTCACAGGTTGCGGCGTGTGCCTCGGAGGTACGCGCGATGGCGCGGGACAAGGCGTCGACCAGGGGAACATCCGGGAGTGAAACGGTCAGTTCGGTCAGTGCTCCACCGAGGCGCGCCGTGAACCAGGGGACGGAATGCAGACAGCCCGTCCCGGTCCTCGGGGGTGTGACCCCGTCCAGGACGACGACCGAACCGCCCTGTCCCGAGGCCGGTAGTCCGACACTGGCGAAGTCCTCGTTGGGGCGGTCGGCGTCTCCCGGTTCCGAGGCGAGTTCAGTACGCATCCAGCCAGTCTGCACGAGTCCTTCACAACGTCCGCAAAAGACCGGCAATGGTTGCCGGACTGGCGCAGCCGCGCAGGTCAGACGCCAGGTTTGGGATGGAATGATTTGTTCCGGGAAGGCGTGGTGGCGAATACTGCCACCGGCCGTCGCCGTCGTCCAACCGGCGTGCCGCGCAAGGCCGCTGCACAGGTCTGCGGAACTTGCCCCTCAACTCCCGTCCGGGGTTCACTCCTTCGGGTGGCGGGTCAGGTGATGCGCGTGCGCTGCCCACCGGCGCTGGGAGGGTCGGGAAAGTACCGGGAGTACGCACCAGTTGACGGAGCGTCATCCGGGCCCAAGGGTTCACGAGTCAGGAATGCGAGCACCGGTGCAAAAGACGCGGCCTCGTCGCACAGGCAAGCAGAAGGCCCCCGTTCAGGGAGCCGAGCCGACGCCGTCCACCGGCACGGGCCGCCCCACGCATGTACGCAACCGGCTGATCGTGGCCGTGGCCGTGGTCGCCGCGGCCATCGCCGGCGCGGGCACGCCGTCCGTCCTCACGGCCTCCGGGCAACTCCACGACTCCCAGGAACTGGTGACGCTTGCGGAGCAGACGCAGGACGCGCTCGCCCTCGCGCACTCCCTCGCCGACGAGCGTGACGACGTCACCTCCTACATCGCGGCCGGGCGCCCCAAGTCCAAGGCGCCCTCCGAGCAGCGCAGCGCCCGCGTGGACCGGCAGGTCGAGGAGCTGCGGGCCGACACCGACACGCCCGACTCGCTCCGCTCGGACCTCGACGGCATAGCGGCCGTGCGCCGGGCGGCGCTCACCGGCAAGAGCAGCGCCCTCGAAGCGCACCAGGCGTACTCCACCGCCATCACCGAACTCCACTCGCTCGCCGAGCAGCTGGCACAGCAGACGCCGCCGCGCGCGGGCGAGGGCGGATACGCCCTGGCCGAACTGGACTCCGCCGTCCAGCAGGCCGCCGCGGCCCGGGGGCTGCTGCTCGCCGCGCTCAGCGTGCCGCGCAGCACCGGGACGGTCATCGACCCCGTCACCGGCCTGCCGACCGAGACCTCCACCTCCTCGGACGCCGACACCCGGCAGCGCGACGCCCTCAGCGCCGCCGCCCAGCAGGCCAGGCTGCGCTCCGACGCGGCGCTCGCCGACTTCCGCGGCACCGCGCCCAAGCCGGCCCGCGCCTCCTTCGACTCCACGGTCACCGGCACCGAGGTCAACTCCGCCGACAAGTACCTCGCCACCCTGACCGACCAGCCGACGCTCTCCCGCAACGATCTCGCCGCCAGCCCCAAGAAGCTGGACGCGGCCCTGTCCGCCCGCGTCGACCTGATGCGCGGCGTGGAGTCGGCCCTCTACGACCGGCGCACCAAGGACCTCGAGGCGCTGCGCGACGACGACGTCACCGCGCTGGAGATCCGCATCGCCGTCCTCGGCGCCCTCATGCTGCTCGCCGTCGGCGTCGCCACGGGCATGGCCCGCAGCCTCACCCGACCGCTCGCGGTCCTGCGCCTGGGGTCCAAGCGCCTCGCCGAGGCCGAGGACCCGGCGGCCGAGGAGCCGGTGAAGTTCACCGGCCGCAACGACGAGTTCGCCCAGGCCGTCCGCTCCGTCAACGCCCTGCACGCGCACGCCGCCGCCCTCACCGAGCGGATCACCACGCTGGAGTCCGACCGCAAGCACCTGGTCGGCCAGCGCCAGAAGATGGCCGACGCGCGCGAGGAACTGCGCGGTGAACTCGCCGAGTCCGCCGCCCAGCTGGAGCGGCTGCGCACGGCCATCGGCGGCACGTTCGTCAACCTCGCCCTGCGCACCCTCGGCCTCGTCGAACGGCAGCTGGCCGTCATCGAGAGCCTCGAGGAGCGCGAGCAGGACCCGGACCGGCTCGCCACGCTGTTCAAGCTCGACCACTTCGCCACGGTCATGCGCCGGCACAGCGAGAACCTGCTGGTCCTCGCCGGTACCGAGCACGTCCAGCATGCCGCCGGGCCGGTGCCGCTGGTGGACGTCGTCCGTGCCGCGGTCAGCGAGATCGAGCGGTACGAGCGGGTCCGGATCGCCGCGCTGCCGCCGCACGCGCACATCGCCGGCTTCGCCGCGGACGACCTCTCCCACCTGCTGGCCGAACTCATGGAGAACGCCACCTCGTTCTCCCCGCCCGACCTGCCCGTCGAGATCTCCGGCTGGCTGCTGGAGAACGGCGAGGTCATGCTCTCCGTCCAGGACGAGGGCATCGGCATGACCGAGGGCCGGCTGGAACGCCTCAACTCCCGCCTCACCGACTTCGACCCCGAGGCGCCCTACGACCAGGAGGGCGAGGACGGTCTGGGCCTCGGCCTGTACGTCGTCGCCCGGCTCGCCCACCGCCACGGTGTGCGCGTCCAGCTCCGCGAGCAGAAGCAGGGCGGTGTCGCGGCGGTCGTCGTCCTGCCGCGCACGCTGCTCGCCGCCGCCCCGCCCGTCGCCGTCCCGGCCTCAGGCCCCCTCGCCGGCTCGGCCCACTCCTACTCCTTCCCGGGCGCCGACGCCGAGGCCAACTCCAACGTCCTGCCCGGCCGCACGACCGGCGACGACCCGCTGGTGGCCCTGGCGGAGAAGGCGGTGGCGGTACGGCAGGACGAGACGGCGGACCCGACCGAGGCCGATCCGGAGACGCCTGCCGCCTCGGGGACGCCTGCCGCCTCGGGGGCGGCGCCCGCCGACCGTCCGGCTGCGCCGGCCGAGCAGGCGATGTCCACCGACCAGGGGCTGTCTGCCGACGCGGCGATGTCGTCCACCGAACAGGCTGCGCCGTCCGACCGGGCGATGTCTGCCGACCCGGTGCCGTCTGCCGACCAGGGGCTGTCTGCCGACGCGGCGATGTCGTCCACCGAACAGGCTGCGCCGTCCGACCGGGCGATGTCTGCCGACCCGGTGCCGTCTGCCGACCAGGGGCTGTCCGCCGACCCGGCGGCGTCTGCCGACCGGGGCGGAGACGCCGACTCGGCGACGCCCGCCGACGGAGCCGCACAGGCCGATGCGGCGCTGCCCTCCGACACGGACGCCCTTGCCGCCCGAGCGGAGCACACCGACACGGGTGCGCAGCACGCCGGCCCGGCGGCGCACGCCGGCCCCGCTGGTCCGGCCGCGCCCGCCGACAGGGGCGCCTCCGCCACCCCGGCGACGCACGTCGATCCGGCAACGCCCGTCGGCCCCGCAACGTCCGCTGGTCCGGCCGCGCCCGCCGACAGGGGTGCCACCGCCACCCCGGCGACGCACGTCGATCCGGCGACGCCCGCCGGGCCGACCCCGCCCGCCGACACCGATGCCTCCGTCGCCGCCCCGGCGACGCGCGCCGACTCGATCGGGCCCGCTGACGCCGACCCGGCGACGCACATCGACCCGGCGACGCACATCGACCCGGCGACGCACGTCGATCCGGCGGCGCACGCTGGTCCGGCGGCGCCCGCCGATCCGGCCGCGACCGTCGGCCCGGATGCCGCCGCCGACCACGCGACGCACGCCGCCGCCCCGTTGGAGTCCCCTGCGGAAACCACCATGGAGCTGTGGATTCCGGCGCAGCCGGAGGGCTCGGGCGTGGGTGGGTTCGGCGCCGTGGGCTCCGGGGCCGGGACACAGGGGGTGTCCACGGACGGAGACATGGCCCGTACGGGCGGCTTGGACGTCGGCGAGGGGGACCGCCGCGAGCACGAACGTGCGCCCGACGAGGAGGAGGACCGGGTCACCGACAAGGGCCTCCCCAAGCGCACTCCGAAGATCACCGCACCGACCACCGCCCCGCGCCAGCGCAGCGGCTCCGTCGACGCCGACGCCCTGCGCCGCCGACTCGGCGGGTTCCGCCAGGGCGCGCAGGCCGGCTACCGCGACGTGGAGGCGGAGATCGCCGACCGGACGGCCTCGCACCAGCGGCCGGCCACCGGCGCAGCAGGACCAGCTGAACCCGAAGAAGCCACGGGGGGCACAGTCGAGGAGGCAAGCAGTTGACCGCTCCCAGTACCTTCGGACTGATCGGACTGAGCAGTGAGGCCCGCAACCTGCACTGGCTGTTGACCAACCTCGTCGAGGAGGTCCCCGGCATCCTCTCGGTCGCGGTCGTCTCGTCCGACGGACTGCTCCTGCTCTCCTCCGACGACCACCGCAACAAGCAGGCGAGGGAGGCCCTTCAGGCCGGCGGGACCCGGCGCACCGGCCCGCGCGGCTCCGCAGCCGACCTGGCCACCATCGTCTCCGGCATCGGCAGCCTCACCGTCGGCGCCGCCAAGCTGATGGACTTCGGCGGGGTCCGGCACACGATGGTCGCCATGGACGAGGGCAGCCTGTTCGTGATGTCGATCAGCGACGGATCACTGCTCGGCGTCCACGGCTCCGCGGACTGCGACATGAGCGTGGTGGCGTACCACATGGCCCTGTTCGTCGGCCGCGCCGGTCACGTCCTGACACCGGAACTGCGCAGCGAGCTCCGTAAATCCCTGGAGGATTCCCAGACGACGGGGAGTGCCCGATGAGCAGTACGCCCAAGCACCACCTCCCGGTCCGCGGCGGCGACCGCAAACCCGCCCGGGTCCGCCCCTACTCGCTCACCGGCGGCCGCACCCGCTTCGGCCACGTCCTCCTCGTGGAGACGTTCGTGGCGAGCACGGCCGCGCTCGACGCCCCGGAGGAGCGCAAGGAACTGACGAACGGCCACCTCTCCACCCGCGTGATGCCGGAGCTGCGGGCCATCGTCGAACTGTGCCGCCGGATGCGTACGGTGGCCGAGATCGCCGCGCTGCTGAAGATGCCGCTCGGCGTGGTCCGCGTGCTCCTGAGCGACCTCGCGGACCAGGGAAAGATCCGTGTGTACGGAACGGGCACCGGCCATGGCACGGGCCGCCCGGACCGGGCTCTGCTGGAAAGGGTGCTGAGTGGACTCCGTCGTCTCTGACGCCGCTCAAGGCGTCTCAGGTTCCTCCCCGTTCGTCCATCCGGACGACAGCATGCACGCCTGGGAGACGGACCGCACCCGGGCCCCCATAGCCACGAAGATAGTGGTGGCGGGCGGCTTCGGCGTGGGCAAGACCACGCTGGTCACCTCCGTCTCGGAGATCACGCCCCTGCAGACCGAGGCGCTGATGACCGAGGCGAGCGAGGCGACCGACGACCTCACCGCCACACCGGGCAAGACCACCACCACCGTCGCCATGGACTTCGGGCGCATCACCCTCGACGACGACCTGGTGCTCTACCTGTTCGGCACCCCGGGCCAGCAGCGGTTCTGGTTCATGTGGGACGACATCGTGCGCGGGGCGATCGGCGCCGTCGTCCTCGCCGACACCCGCCGCCTGAAGGACTGCTTCCCGGTCCTGGACTACTTCGAGAGTTCCGGACTGCCGTACGTGGTCGCCGTCAACCATTTCGACGGCAGCGAGCTGTTCGAGCCGGAGGACGTGCGGGAGGCCTTGACCATCCCGCAACACATACCTGTCATGATCATGGACGCGCGTCGCCGGATCTCCGTGATCGAGACCCTCCTGGCCCTCGTGGGCCACGCGCTCGACGAAACCCCCGAGTAGAGGACAGCCCGCATGCGGAAGATACTCGTCGTCGGAGCCGGTCAGTCCGGGCTCCAGATCGCCCTCGGCCTCCAGTCACAGGGCTACGAGGTCACCCTGATGTCCAACCGGACTGCGGACGAGATCCGCACCGGCCGGGTCATGTCGACACAGTGCATGTTCCACACGGCCCTGCAGCACGAGCGCGATCTCCAGCTGAACTTCTGGGAGTCCCAGGCCCCGAAGATCGAAGGACTCGGCGTCTCGGTCGCCGCCCCCGGCTCCTGGGCCGAAGGCCCCGCCGCCCGCGCCATCGACTGGCTGGGCAGGCTCGACGGCTACGCCCAGTCCGTCGACCAGCGCGTGAAGATGGCCGGCTGGATGGAGACGTTCGCCCAGCGCGGCGGACAGCTCGTCATCCACGGCGCGGCCGTCGGCGACCTCGACTACTTCTCCCGCACCTACGACCTGGTGCTCGTCGCGGCCGGCAAGGGCGAACTGGTCCAGATGTTCGGCCGCGACGCGGAGCGCTCCCCGTACAGCGAGCCACAGCGCGCGCTGGCCGTGGCGTACGTCCACGGCATGGGCCCGCGCCCTGAGCACCCCGGCACCGAAGCGGTCCGCTGCAACCTCGTGCCGGGTGTCGGCGAGCTGTTCGTCATGCCGACCCTGACCACCTCCGGCCGCGCCGACATCCTGTTCTGGGAGGGCATACCCGGCGGCCCGCTCGACGCCTTCCACGGCGTCAAGGACCCCGCAGAGCACCTCTCCCTGACCCTGGAACTCATGGAGCGGTACGTCCCCTGGGAGTACGCGCGGGCCACCAAGGTCGAACTGACCGACGCCGGCGGCACGCTGGCCGGGCGCTACGCCCCGACCGTCCGCAACCCCATCGGGCGTCTGCCAAGCGGCGGTCTGGTGCTGGGCGTCGCCGACGTCGTCGTCGCGAACGACCCGATCACCGGGCAGGGCTCCAACTCGGCGTCCAAGTGCGCCGCCGCCTACCTCGCCTCGATCACCGAGCACGGCGACAAGCCGTTCGACGAGGAGTGGATGCGGGCCACCTTCGACCGCTACTGGAACACCGCCCAGCACGTCACCAAGTGGACCAACGCGATGCTCGCGCCGCCTCCGGAGCACATCCTGAACCTCATCGGCGCCGCCGGTGAGCTCCAGCCGGTCGCCGACCGCTTCGCCAACGGCTTCAACGACCCGTCCGACTTCGAGAACTTCTTCTACGACCCGGACAAGACGGGGGCCTACCTGGCCGAGGTGTCCGGCGCGGGCGCCGCCTAGTCCTCTCGTCCTTAGTAGCCCTCGTCCGACCCTTCCGTGGCGCCCTCGGGGAGCTTCGGCGGCTCGTAGCGCCGCAGGGGCTCCCCGCCCGGGTCCGGTCGTACGGCACCGAGGATCGGGTTGGCCGCGATCGGTGACACCTTCACCTTCGCGCCCGGCCGGGGAGCCTGGACGACCATGCCGTCCCCGAGGTACAGGGCGACGTGCGTGGCCTTCGGGAAGTAGACGACCAGGTCGCCCGGGCGCAGCTCGTCCAGCGGGATCCGCTCCAGCCGCTTCCACTGCTCCTGGCTGGTCCGGGGGATGGGAGTCCCGGCCTCGGCCCAGGCCTGCGAGGTCAGGCCCGAGCAGTCGTACGTCCTCGGGCCCTCCGCGCCCCACTCGTACGGCTTGCCGAGCTGCCGCACGGCATAGCGCACGGCGCGGCGGCCATCGGGGGAGGGGGTGGTGGTGCGGGTGGTGATGGTGCGGGTGGTGGTGCTTTCACGGCCGGCCCCGTTCTTGCCGTCGTCCTCGGTGTCTTCGGTGTCTTCGTCCGCTTCGGCCTCGTCGGCTTCGTCCTCGTCTTCGATGCCCAGCGCGCCGGACGCCATGAACTCCTTCTGCGCCTTCGCGATGCCCTTCTCTTCGAACTCGGCCAGGTCGGTGAGCTGCTCGCGGCTCAGGGAGGCGAGCAGTTCCTCGACCTCGTGGAGGCGGGCGCGGACCTCGTCCCGCTCCTTCTTGCGCCGCTCGGTGAGGGTGAGCTGCCGGTCGAGGGCCGTGCGGGCCTTGCGGGCCAGTTCGTGGGCCTTGCGTTCGTTGCCGGTCAGCCGGCCGATGGTGTCGGCCCGTTCCCGGGCGAGCCGGCCGATCACATGGCCCTGCTCGATCGCGTGCTGTGGGTCGCGGGCCAGGAGCAGACGTACGTACGGGGAGATGTCGGTGCTGCTCTGGTACTGCTGCCTGGCCAGTCGGCCGGCCGCGCCCCGGCTGTCGTGCAGGGAGAGCCGGGCGCGGGCGAGCGCGCGGTCCAGTCGGTCGGTCTCGGCGCGCTGCTTCTTCAGCTTCTCCTCGGTGCCGTTGTAGGCCTCCGTGGCCTCCTCCGCCTTCCTGTAGAGCGTCTGAAGGTCTGTCAGGAGATCGGCGATGTCGCGCTCTTCCATCTCGTGCTGTTCCGTGTCCGGCTCGGGGACTGCCCTGGCCGGGACGGGTGCCAGGACGGTTCCGGCCGCCGTCGCCGCGATGCAGACCAGACGCAGAAGCTTTCCTGACATGTCATCACCTCCGTTGCGCGGGCGGCGTGATGCCGCCGGACATCGTGAGGATCAGGCGTGTGCGTGCGGTGCGCTCGGTGGGTGTGCGCGGTTCGGCGCAACGGGGTCACCCGTCGGCGTCGTCCGGCTTGCCGGGCGGCGTGGCGTCTGGCTTCGACCACGGCCAGTTGAGGCGGCGGGGTGGGACGCCCTCCGGGGCGTACGCGTACTTCCAGCGGTTGGACAGGCCGACCTTGCCCGGGCCCCGTGGGACGCGGCGGTAGACCAGCACGGTGTCCGGTCCGCCGTCGGGGTCCGGGACGGGGATGCGGTACGTCTTGGGCGGGTGGCCGGTGATGCCGACGAGGACGGGCAGGACCCTGCCGTCCATGGGGCCGCCCTCGAAGGGGGTCTCTTCGCTTCTCACGGGATCAGTGTCAGACATCCTCGGCGAGCGCCAGGACCAGGGCGTCGGTCTGCGGGTCGCGGCGGGCGGTCACCGTCAGCATCGCCACGAACTGCTCGACGAGCCAGTCGCGGAGCTCCTCGGCGGGCGGCTGCTTGTCCTCGTCGAGCCAGATGAGCGACGACGCCTCCACGGCGGTGATCCACATGCGGATGGTCATGCGCAGGCGCGGGCCGGGGCCGGTGACGCCCAGGTGGTTGAGGATGTGCTCGGCGGCGACGCGGCGGACTCCGTCGACGATGGCGGTGGTGCGTGACGTCTCCACGACGCTGCCGCCCTGGAGGAGGGCGCTGAAGCCGGTGTCGTGCTCGTCGACGAAGGTGAGGTAGCGGTCGAGGGCGCGGGACAGGCGGGGGAGGAGGGGGCCTTCGCGGGGTTCGTCGAAGCAGTGCTGGAGCTCGTCGGCGGCGGAGCGCAGGGCGGCCTCGTAGAGCTGTTGCTTGCCGCCGGGGAAGTAGCGGTACACCAGGGGGCGCGAGACTCCGGCCGCCTCCGCCACGTCGTCGAGGGACACCTCCTCGGGGGCGTGGTGGGCGAAGAGGTTCAGCGCGGAGGTGAGCAGCTGACTGCGGCGTTCCTCGACGCTGAGTCGCCGGTAGG
>NZ_JAIGQA010000125.1:0-25263 GCF_019733245.1 Streptomyces sp. WAC04114 | reverse complement strand
GGTGGAGGGTGGGGGCACCCGAGGGGACGAACGCGGGACCGGTCTCGGGTCCTGCCCCGCCCGGTGGTCTGCCGGATGGTCGGTCCAGTCGCTCATCGACGCCTCGAAGGTGCTGTGGGGGGCTCTCGGGTCAGCGCATCGGCACACTCCTATACGGAACGGGGCCACCGATCTGTTCAGCGGCCGTCCCGGACCGCTGCATCCGCTGCCACCGCAGCCGGCTGCCGAGCAGCAGCGCGACCAGCGACTGGATGACGACGAGATACATCAACTGCCGGTAGACGACGATCTGGAACGGCATCGACCACAGGGCCCGCACCGGCTCGCCGTCGAGTCTCAGCGCGTAGCCGGAGCAGACGATCTGCACGCCGAGGAACGCGAACCAGACCGCGGCCGACTCCCACGGGTCGCGGAACAGCACGCCGTAGAGGGAGTACACGTCGATGACGGGAGCGAGCAGCGGCAACGCGACCTGGAAGAGCGCGAGATACGTCAGCCCGCGCCGCCCGAACCGCCCGGCCGGGCCCCGGCCGAAGAGAGCCCCCCGGTGCTTCCACATCGCCTGCAGCGTGCCGTAGCACCACCGGTACCGCTGACGCCACAACTGCCTGATACTGGCGGGCACTTCGGTCCAGGCGACGGCGGACTCCTCGTACAGCACCCGCCAGCCGGACCGCCACAGGGCCATGGTCAGGTCGGTGTCCTCGGCGAGGGTGTCCTCGCTGACCCCGCCGACACCGAGCACGGCGTCCCGGCGGAACGCCCCGATGGCACCCGGCACGGTCGGCATGCACTCCAGCACCTCGAACATGCGCCGGTCGAGGTTGAAGCCGAAGACGTACTCCAGGTGCTGCCAACGGCCGAGCAGACTGCGCCTGTTACCCACCTTGGTGTTGCCGCTGACGGCGCCCACGGCCGGGTGCGCGAGCGGCTGCACGATCCGCTCGATCGCGTCGGGCTCGAAGACGGTGTCGGCGTCGACCATCACGACGATGTCGTAACGGGCATGCGCGAGCCCGGTGTTGAGGGCGGCGGCCTTGCCGGCATTGACCTGCCGCACGACCTCCACCCGCGCGTCCCCCATGTTCTCGGCGATGTCGGCGGTCCGGTCGGTGGACCCGTCGTCGATGACGACGACCTGGAGTTCCCGGTGCCGGGAGGCGAGCAGCGACCGCAGGGTCGCCCCGATCCCGGCCTCCTCGTTGTACGCGGGGACGAGCACGGTGACCGGCCCGGACGTCCCCCGCATCCAGGGCGCCCCGGTCCGGAACCGCTCCAGCCGCCGCACATGGGCCCGGGCGAAGAGGGCGAGCAGCAACAGCCGCAGCACGCCGAGGCCGCCGGCGACGCCGAGGATCCAGATCATGGCGGTGGAGAGGACCTGCCCGAGGCCGGTGATCCGGATAAGCGCCTGCCCGGCCCATTGCTGGACGAGGGAGGGAGATGCGTACGGCACGAGCCCCAGCCCGTCCGAGACGGTGGTGAACCGTTCGACGGCCCGGTTCTTCAGCAGCCTGCGCGCTTCCAGGTACGCGCTCTCCGTCTGGCTGAGCTGCCGGACGATGCCCTGTGCGGGCCTGCGCGACCCCTTGTCGGCGGCGACGAGCACGTACCCGTACCCGGCGGCCCGCCGCGCGGCCTGCCACTCGCGTCCGCACAGGGTGTCCGGGCTGGTGGTGCGGGGCATCCGCAGCAGATTGGTCCGCCGCCCCGTGACCCCGGCGAGGGCGCTCTGGGTCATCTCGAGCTCGGCCCGGAAACGGGGCGCGGAGGACTCTCCGAGCACGGCCCCGGTGTAGGTGTTGGACCCGATCTCGTGCCCCTCGGCCCGGATCCGCCGCACCAGCTCCGGGTGCCGGGCGGCCTGGGCCCCGTGCACGAAGAAGGTCGCCCGCGCGTTGTTCCTGCGCAGCAGGTCGAGGATCCGGGGTGTCCAGACGGGGTCGGGCCCCCCGTCGAAGGTGAGCGCGACGGTCCGCGCGGGCATCGACCCGGTCCGGATCCCGTCCCGGTTGATCCCGATCACGGGCCCGCCGCGGGCAACGGCGTCGGGCACAGGAGCCGTACAGGGCGATCGCGTCTTCGCCTCATCGACCTCGTGCTGGGTCCAGCCCTGGAAGATCAGCAGGGCGAAGAGAAGGGGGAGGGTGAGGGCGAGGAGGAGCCAGTGGGCTCGGGGGTCGCGGGACTGTTTGTGACGGGCTCGGGCTCGGGCTCGGCGCTTGGACGCGGCGGGGATCAGGGGGCGTCACCGCCACCGGGCTCGGGCCATCGTCGGACTCCCGCACGCAGGGCGGGGTGTCTTCTCCATGCGTTTCCCTGGAGCGGGCTGGGCGTCACGGGCGTCGAATTCACGGTGATGCTGAGGGAGTTGTGCATGGGGCGGGAGTGTAGTTTCGGAGACCGGGCCGTAGGGCCGGAACGAAGAGCGTCGCAGGCGGAACAGGGGCGATGCTCCGAGCGCGGCGAGGGGTAGCCCGGCCAGCGAAGCCCTGACTCCGCGCTCGGCGCTCAGCAAATGGCGCCCGGCGTACCTCTTTCGCAAAGCCGGAATGGTGGACAAGTCGCCGTCCGACGAAAGCCCGTACGTCACGTACAGCAGACAGCTCAAGAAGAACACCAAGGGGATCTGGCAGACCACGGAGGTGCTGTCGAAGCGAGGCGACAAGACATGCGCGCCCTGACTCGTGGCATAGCGACGCTGAGCGCTCTCCTCGCGGCTGTCGGCATGACCGTTGGCACTGCAGCGGCAAAGGGGCCAGGGCGCGTCCCAGGCCGAGGTCGGTGCCAGCGGCACGCGGTCCAAAGGCGACCTTCGTCCCCGTCGAGAACATGTACGACGAGACGATCAATACAGCGGGCCAGCAAGCTATGCCAAGACTTCGGCCGGTATGTTCCACGACTCTTCAAGGCGCTCACGAAGTCGCCTCGCTCCTTCTCAAGCTCTCGCTTGAACTTCTACAGTCGCTCGCGGTCCGGATTGTTCATCCTCGTCTTGTTGACGTCGGCTCCCGCGCCTCCCCCTCCCCACCGCAAGTGATACCCGAACCGATCACCGGAATCGACCAGTCGCCGGAGCGTGCCCGCGGCGATCTGCTTCTCAGGTACGGAGTGGCGCGGGCTTGCTGTCCAACACCGTCCCGCTAGGGCACCATCCGGACACGACCAGCGCCGCTGGAGACCAGCATGCGTCGAATTGCGCGCACTCTCACACAAGTTCGCGGTGGTGAACCGGAAACCTCACCGGTACCGTCAGTGCACAACTGAACCTCTGTCTCTCACGGGGAGCCACTGTGAAGCGCCGCCCTTTGTCCGTTGCTGTCGCGCTCGCTGCGTCCACAGCCCTGCTGCTCACCGCGTGCGGTAGCAGTGATGCCGGCTCGAAGGACAATGACAAGATCGCGGGGTCCGACACCGGATCCCAGGAAGCGACGGCGAGCCCAGCCGCGTCGGACTCCGCCGAGCGGCCCGACATCAAGCTGACCGGCGGCGTGGAAGACGTCTTCGAGGGCTGGGAGACAGGCAACGCGACGAAGGATGCGGTGCTGGCTGACGCCGCACGAGCACAGACCGCAATCAACGACGCCATCCTCAAGGGCAAGACGGACACCCCCGGCCTCACCTTCTACTACCAGGGCGAGGCCCTCACGACGTCCGTGAAGTGGGTCCAGAAGTGGGTTGACGCCGGACTGACGTACACGGGCACCACCCGGTATTACAACCCCAAGATCGAGTTGTTCAACGGCACGTCGGCAGGAGTCTCCTTCTGCGCCGATGAGACCAAGGCATACAACAAGGAGCGAAAGTCCGGGAAGGTCGACAGGTCCCCGGCCTCGGACGATTCCTACGTGCTGTACAACACCCGCCTGGAGAAGACCACGCAGGGAGTGTGGCAGACGACCAGCGGGACGTCCGTGCGCGGGAGCAAGGGATGC
This sequence comes from Streptomyces sp. WAC04114, assembly GCF_019733245.1. Lineage (NCBI taxonomy): Bacteria > Bacillati > Actinomycetota > Actinomycetes > Kitasatosporales > Streptomycetaceae > Streptomyces > Streptomyces sp. WAC04114. The sequence continues at coordinate 21,328 of NZ_JAIGQA010000125.1, read as the reverse complement.
GTTCAGTGACCAAGGCCGGTTCCGCTGCCGCAGTAGGTACGCTCGTGATCGCCTGCACACTTCTGATGTCCAGCGCAGCCTTTGCCAAGGATCCCGGCGGATCTCAGTTCGACGTCTCGGGGAGTAACGAAACGGACAGTGGTCAGACTCTCGAGTCACGCATCGTTTTCCGGGGATCTACCGGTGGCTCTGGAGCGAAGGAAGCCGGGCAGTTCACGCCCGCCGGCGACTGGACTCCACCGGCTTGCTGGTACGAGCCGAAGTGGACTCCCGCCGAATTCTCCAAAGAGTTTCAGAAAGAATGGAACATCCCGCATGCAAGTGGCGTTGGAGAGGCATACGCCTTGTCCAAGGACCACTACATCAACGGGAAACCATACAAGGACTTCAACAAGTCCGAAACGGGCAAGGGCCTGTGGTGGGACGTTGTTCGGGACAAGAGCCGAGAGGAATCGGGAGACCCGGCCGCCTTTGCCTGTGACACGAAGACCTTCTGGGTGGAGAACGGCGAGACACCTGAGGTGGAGAACGCCGTGACCCCGAAGATTCTCGCCGATCTCGCCTACAGCCGGATCAAAGTGCCCGACACCGAGGTAGCCCTCGCCCCGGCGAACACCACCAAGGTCAATCTTCCCACTTGGGCCTGGCTCGACCGAGCCAAGTTCAAGGACGTCTCAGTCACCGCCTCACTCGACGTCGGCGGTGTAAACCTCCAGGCCACAACCACCGCAAAGCCAATCGCGCTCAAGCTGGAGCCAGGAACACCGGACGCCGAGGTCTACCCCTCCTCGGGCGAGTGCACTTTCAACGACGACGGTTCGATCGGTGAACCGTACGCAAAGGGGAAAGCTGACCAGACCCCGCCTTGCGGAATCAGGTACCTACGTTCTTCCGGTGACGGCTCGTTCAAACTGCGAGCGGCCATCACGTGGGAAGTGTCCTGGACTGGGACGGGCGGCGCCGGCGGGGGCCTTCCCAATGGGACCTTCGGAACTGAGCAGAATGTAACCGTCCAGGAGATCCAAGCCGTCAACAGGTGACGGAGCGGGCGGGAAGCAAAGGGGTGTGGAGACACGGCCACGCCCCAACGCCCCCCTGGCAGGGGACGGCCAATTCGTTACCGGCAAGCTGGAACCGACCTCGTGTGCTGTCATACGAGTGCACTGGGTGTCGCGCTAGTCAGCGGAAACGTTCGCCCGTGACCGCTCAGAGAGTCACGGGGGTCACTGGAATACGTCCAGCCACTGCAGCGACCTGCCGAAGAAGGCACGAACGGCCCCGCCTCGGGTCAGGTTGCGGGTATTGACGCCGCACAGCACGGCGGCAAGGGCGAGGTCCGTGGCGTCGGCCAGGCCCAGAACGGTGAAAGCGGCCTTCTTCCGCGAACCGCTGCCGTGGCGACGGATCCGGATCTCCACACCGTTCCGGACCAGGGCCCGGTCGCGGTGTCGTGCGCTGGTCGCGAGGTAGCGGTACTCCCGCCCGGCAACCTGAATCCGCAGCGCCCGACCGGCTCGGGTCTGTGCCCAGCGGTTGCGCTTGAGCCGGGCTCTGGTCTCACCAACACTGAGCTCTGCTATGTAAAGCGAGGGCTTTCGTCCGTAGGCCCAACCCATGAACGAGGTGGGGGGCACTGTGTCACCCCGGACCTCAGTGACATGGCGGTCGCCGCGTCGGCTCGCTGGGTAGACCAGCTCGATCCTGCCGAACTCGCCCGCTGTGCCCCGGTACCCGAACTTCCAGGTCAGCCGATGACCTGAACGGTCCTCCCAGTGGTCGAGCGTGTACCTGTGCTGCTGCATGGTTCCTTCCCCACGCGCCGCTCGGCGCGGATGTGCCATGGCCGGCATCAGTCGAGCGGATTGAGGGTGCCGGCCAGCTCCTTGAAGCCGTTGGAAGATGGCCTCGTCGGCTGTTTCTCCCTTGTCACCGACCCAATCCGCGGCCCCTGATGAGAACAATCGAACGGGTCAGAGGTCGTTGAATCGATTGAGGAAGCGCCCGGGCATCGACACCAACGCGCCGGGAAACGACAGGTTCCGTGTGTACACACCCTAAAGGACGAGCGCGACGCCGATGTCGAGGGCACCCGCCTCACCCCGCTACATACCAGAAGGGGTGTTGGGTTCCTCCAACTCGAACGCGTAATGCGTACGCCGACGCCGGGCGGGCCAGTTCATGGCTCCGCTTGCCACCCCGCTCGGCATACGTGTACGTCCGCCCCCTCGACCCCGGTGCGAAGAGCCCGACCCTCCGCCTGCTCCTTTCCCTCTGTCTCCTGAACCCTGGCCGACCGGAGCTGCACAATCAACTTCACTGTTGGGCACCGGCAATCGCCGCGCCTGGGACGAGTCACCCGGCGACCATCGACAAGCCATAGGACATATCGGATGTCGCCGATCAAGGAGGTGCGCTCACGTGACCAGCAGGCGCACGAATTGCGGTGTCCATGTGATGGTCCGGGGAGATTTCCCACCCCTTCGCATGGTCGAACACGCCCCCCGTATGCTTCCCCAGCGATGCCGTGGACCCGTACGCGAGGCGGCATGCACCAGCGGTAAACGGGGAGGAAACAACCGTGGGGCCCACACCGGGCGATGACGCAGCCGAGTTGAAGAAGCGGGCCGAACGGCTTCGGGGCGCCGCGCGGGAGGCCAGGGCGCTGGCCCGCAGACTGGGGCCGTACCTCGACGACGCGGTGAAGAAGGCCACCCCGCGCGCCGCCGCCTTCCGAACCGGCGGCGACGAGGGCGCCATCTGGCAGGGGCCCTTCGCCGATGAATGCACGGCCAAGCTGCAGCAACGACAACGCACGCTGAACAGCATGGGCACCGCACTACTGGCGGACGCCACCCGCTGGGAGAGTCAGGCCGACGAACTGATGCGGCGGGCTGGGGAGAAGGACAAGGCCCAGGCCGGAACGGGTGGCGGCTGATGGGCTTCAGAGGCTTCGACGCCGCCAAGCTGACCACTCTCGCCGGCCATCTCGACACTCTCGCTCAGAACTCCGGGAAGCTCCATTCACAGCTGGCTTCCGTGCTCACCACCGCCCAGCAGAACCTGCCGTCGGGGCAGAACGCCTCCCGCAACCCCGACCTTCAGGACCTCGTCGGTGATGTGGTTCCGTTGCCGTCGTTCTTCCGTCGCCCGCGTCTGCCCGGCTCCCTCGGCGGCGAACTCGACGACATGCAGTCGTCGATGAAGCGCCGCATCAGGCAGATCGAGGGACTGCAGGAGTTGGAGGAGCGGGGATATCCCGTCAGCGACAGCAGCCTCTTCCTCGACGAAAAGGCGCCCGACGCGAAGAAGATCGACGATGCCCTGCGCCATCTCCACGACCTGAAGGGCAAGGACTTCGGTACCAACGGCAATCGCGACGATATGGAGCAGCTCTCCCGCGAGATCGACGGACTGACCGCCGCCGAACTGGACTCCTTCGTGACGAAGGCCTCGCCTGAGGACCTGGCCTTCTACAACCAGCTGCTCACCTGCACCGACGACTCCGGCTGGAACCCGTTCGACGACAACGGCCTGCCCGAGGGCAGGCGACGGGACACGCTGAGCCTGATGCTGTCCAAGGTGAGTCCGGAGAACGTGGGCAAGTTCACGGCGGCCTTCCCGGGCGTGCAGCCCACGTTCACGAACACCGACGCGTACGAGGCGGGCGGTAACAGCCAGAACGGCCAGACCAACAATGGCATTCACTGGGCGCCGCCTCCGGACCCCCTGTTCCAGGACGGGGTGTCCGCCGATGACGTCAATCAACGCCAGTTCGGCGACTGCTGGTACGTCGCATCGCTGGCCGGCCTGGCTCAGAGGGACCCCGCCTTCGTGCAGGAAGGCATCAAGCAGAACCCGAACGGCACGGTGAGCGTCCGGGTCTGGGACAAAGAAGGCAATTACCACTGGGTGACGATGACGGCCGACCTGCCGTCCGACCAGAACGGCACCCCCATCGGCACGTACGGCAATGGGGAGAGCTGGCCCGCGTACTACGAGAAGGCCTTCGCGATGGTCTACTCGGACGACGGTGACGACGAGCGTGGATACGGCGGCATCGAGGGGGACGACCCCAAGAAGTCAGCTCCGTACCTGACCGGTAAGGAAGGCGAGGACCTCACCGCCGGCGGCTTCCTTGGCATCGGCGAACACGAGGACAAGAGCCTGGAGTCGCTGAAGGAGGCCTACAACTCCGGGAAGGTCGTCACCGTGTCCACCCCGGCTGACGAGGAGCTGGACAAGAACCACCCGGCCGAATGGGGCAACACGTATCACAGTAACCACGCCTATTACGTCCGAGGATTCACCGACGACGGCAAGGTGATTCTCGGCAACCCCTGGGGCGTCTCCGGCTATCCGCCGATTACCGTGTCGCAGGAGCAGTTCAACAAGTACTTCGGCGGAGCGGAGGCCTTCGATGCCCCATGACGCCCGGGAGGTGGGCCGTGTGTCCGGAGGTCAGAAGGTGAAGTACCCCTTCGCGTTCGATGGTCGCTGGGCACTTCGTCACCAGATTCCGTACACCGTCGAACACGATGGCCGGACCTATCAGGTCCTTGCGAGCGTCTTCGCCGAACCGTCCGTGCACGGACGCATCCGGGTCGGCTGCGAAGGCCGACCCGTCGGAGAGTTCGACGGATTGACCCCGGGCGACGTGCTGGAGGTCACCGGGGACACCTGGCGGGTGGTGGCAGTCGATTACCGCACCCGCATCGTGTTGGAGCACGTGATCGACCGTCGCAAGGAGGACATCGGTGTTCAGCCCGGCGCGTAGGTACAGCCTCGCGGGTGCCGCGCTGGCCTTGTGGGCCCTGACCGCCTGCGGATCGTCGTCCGACGGCGGTGGTGACGGTCCGACGACCGCACCCGCAACCACACAGACCGCGGCAAAGGACAGGGGCCCGCAGTGCGTCGGTGAGTCACCGGCGGGCGGCGTGCACGTCCTGCGCGGAGGCGGGTTCCGGCTGCCCGGCGGTGGAGGCGTGCAGTACGCGGCCGCAATAGCTGACGGAACGTCGCGTACCGCGACACTGCGCGACGGGGCCGCTTATGGGTCGGGGCAGCGGCAGTGGACCGTGAAACCGGGATCCCGGGTCACCGTCTCCGGCCACGCCTACACCGTGCGACAGGTCTGTTCGTACCGCGTCGTTCTGGAACCGAAGGACGCCAAGGACAAGGCCGCTCTCGCCGCCGCTCCCGAGTCCATGGAATTCGCGGGGGGCGCCGCCGATAACACTCTGTGCTTCACCACCAACCAGGCAGTCCTGGCCGCCGCGTCGAAGAACTTCCCGGCCAAGGGACAAACGTTGTCCCTCCTCGACAACGGTGGCGTGAAGCAACTGCCCACCGGCCCGTCACTCACCGTCTCGTACGTCGACAGCGCGGCGGGCACAGCCGGCCTCGGCGCGAACTGTGCCGGTGTTCCGGTGGCCATTTACAAAGACGTGAGCGTCGGCGACACGGTCGAATTCTCGGGAGTGCTGTTCAAGGTGTCGGGGCTTACGGAGCAAGCGGTACGCCTCACCCGGACAAGCGAGTAGCTCGCAGAAGGCCCGGACCAGACCGGCCGCCGACGGCAGGTGTGCGGATCTATGGAAGGTGTGGCTGGGAATACACAAGTACGGGCACCTGCGGTGCGAAGGCGTCCACTGCGGCCTGGAGCCGTTCTGGGTCCAAACGCCACAGGTTGATGGGACGGCTTGCCAGAAAGAGCTCGTAATCCACGTGGGGGGCCAGCCTCTCGGCCCTCTCTCGACTGACGCCACTGTTCATGCCAGGCAAAACAGGTGCTTCGGGCCTGCGTTGCACTCCGATGTAGTTGATCCCGTTCCCAGCCGTGCGCTGATGCCACACCACGATGGACGTGATGTCGCTCCATGGGACATGGGCGAGTTGGGCATCGTAACGCGCAGGCGCACCCCCCAGGAGCACCCCTTCGCCGTCGACGCGGAGCGCAACCAGCTTCTTCCACTTCGAGCCGCTGAGCAGCTGGAAAGGCGTTCGAACGAAGTGGGACTCGTAGACAGGTGAGTTCGCATCAGTCATCCGGAACCTCATGAAAGCCGTGTGTGCAGGAAAGCTTCGATCCTTCAACCTACTGCGCGGCACCGGTCTTCTTCTTGTGCTCTTCGTCCTGTACGCGTTGCAAGATCTTGTTGTACTGTCCCCGTGCGGCGTCCAGGGCGTCGTGAATCGCCTTCCTCCGGCCGCGCCATTCCGAACGGAACTTGTCCGCAGCAGGGCCTTGCCACGCCTCACTGCCGGACGCCGCGTCCACCGCATCCAGTGTCTTGTCGATCTCGTTCGCGAATCTCTTCAGATTATTGAGATCTTTCCTGCACTCTTCGACGCGATCGCTCACTTCGCCCACCCAGTGGCCGACTTCTCAGGTGCGGCCGGCTGCCTGATCAACTTGTTGATGAACTTCTCAAGGGTACGCTCGCTGACCGCCTGTGCCGTGATGCCGGTGGGCGCCTGCGGTGAGTCCACGTTGACCACCCACACCTCGCGGTCTGTCGCGTACGCCGTCAGAAGCGGTCCGGGTTCATCGGCGAGCACGATCAACTGGCTCACCACAAGAGCTCTATCGATCACAGAGGCCAGCTTCTTGTCCACCGTGTCGTCTGTCAGAGCCGACGGGTCGAGCTGTAGGACCTTTCCATCCCGGTCAGCCGTGCCGAAGGGGTCCACAAGCGCCTGGACGATCCGGGCGGCATCGCGCGCCTTGCTGGCGAGGGTGAAGATGTGCAAACCGCCACCGGTGACTTGCTCGATCAACAAGAGGTCAGAGGAATGTACGAAGACAAATGCGGTCACGCTGCCGCTTGACGTCTGCTGCTCGACGGCGAGTGCCCGTGCAGCGGTGCGCCGCAGAGTCAGCGCCATGCTGACCTCCGGCGCAACCCTCATGTCCACATCCGCGGTGCTTTGCACATCAGTTCCCTCGGACCGCAGGACGGCGTCGAGTTCCGGGATGTTCGCGACCTCCACCGCACCCCGGGAAACCAGCGAGCGAAGCGCCGTTGCCAGTACCCATTCGCGCTGCTCTTCGGACAGCGTCAACAAGTGTGGTGTCGGCGACACGACTTCCTGCAGTGCGCTGGGGTCCAGCACGGCAAGTTCCTCGTCGGTCAGCTTGATGAGCGGCTGGGTCCCCCCTTCTGCCAGCGCCTTGCCGACAAGTTCGCGGAACTTGTCCAGCTCGAGGTCGAGTTCGGGGTTTGCCATACCGAGTCCCCTATATCTTTGAGGTTCTGCAGTCGATTCACGAGTCGGCTGAGGCCTTCACGATGCGCACCCCGGAGAAATCGAGCGGGGGCGCTTCACTGCCGCCCAGGAAGAATCCGATAGGCAGGATCGTGAGGCCGTACGTAATGCCGCCGATCCAGCGGCCGAGAAGTTGCCAGAGCCGTGGCCGGCCGCCGTCCGCCATCCTGACCACACGCGTACCTACAAGCAATTTACCTACGCTGCAACGGAACAGCAGACCCAGCAATACTTGATTGATCAGCGAGACGCCCATGCCGGCGACGAGAACTCGCAGCCACAGATTCCCGCTGGTGAGCGGGGGTGCCTCCGACGCCGGGAGACTCAACACATACACCAACCCGGACAAGGCCGCGCAGAAAACTGCGAGAGTTCCGTCGATGGCTGCCGCTCCATAGCGTCGGCCCGTGGACGCAGGCGCTGGTGCCGTGGCAGCCTCTGGGTTCGGGCGCCGTGGCACACCGAACAAGTCCTTCGATTCCACCGGAGGCATCTCCTACCAGAACTGATACTTCTTGATGGTGTTGGGGACTAGATTCGTGACAGCACTCTTGGCGCCATTGACGATCTCCTCGCCTTTGTCCGCCACGTCTCCCGCCCACTTGGTCGTCGTATTCCAAGCCCTTTTGGTGGTATCAGCGATCGCCTTTCTGTTGTCATAGGCCCAAGTGCCGAGGAAGTAGGCGCCGGCCACACCGAGGGCCACCCATCCGACAACAGGGACCGCAGCCGCGACTGTCGCACTGGCGCCAAGGGCCGTCGCCGCAGCCGATCCGCCCATGACCGCCCCGGCGCCGGCTGCCTCCACAAACCCCATGCCACGGTCAAACCCGCCCAAAACGCCGCCATGGTCAGGAGCGACCATCTCCTTGACGCCATGAACGACCGCCAGCGGCAAGCCCACACGGTCGAGGATGCTGAGGCCGGGCGCCTGATTCAGCAGCTTGGCCGGCAAGGGAATCTTCAGTTTAGTGGTGAGGAACGTGCGAAGACCCTGCTGCCACTTCCACGGCTGCTGGTAAAGCCCTTCGATCTTCTGGAGCTTCAGAAGCTCGCGCATGTACTCGATATTCTTCAGCTTCAGCCGGTCACCGGTGATGCCGAAGTATTTGTTCAGCTCAAGGACCGCCTTGGCCCCGGCTACGTTCTGCCCTTGGGACCAGCGCTTGTACAGCTGGAGGGAAGCCTCGATGCCCGAGGCGACCTTAGTCAGCCGCAGCGGCATCGTTACATTCTTCTTTATTTCCTTGAACTCTTCTACATACTCACCGATTTCGCCCTTGTGCTCCTGGTAATCCTGCCAGGTCTTGAGCACTCCGGTGAGCCCCATGAACATGAGCTCGGCGCTCGGGTCTGCATCCAGAATTCCGAGTCGACGACGCACGTCTTTAGCCTGGTCACGGGACCATGTTGCATCCTGCCGAAAGCGGCCGAGATTTCCCTGGTCGCCTTCCCATTTGGCGAGAATTCCGGAAACCAGGGGCCCTTGAATGGAGAGTGCGCCATCAGCGACGTCCAGCGCTGCAGCCAGCTTGCGCGCATTATCCTTGGACATTCCCCTGAACGTCACTCAGAAAACCCCCTGTTGACAGTGCTCGTCATTGCCGCCACGAGGAGCATCGCACTCCTACTGCGACGCGGCCCGCTAAAGCGCGCCGGAAGACTTTATGCCGCCCAAGCGTCTGTCAAACGTCTTTCCCGGGCGCGTGGTTGCGTCAGAACAAGGTAGCAAAGGCGCCCTGGCAAGCTACCGGCGGATCCCAGCCGGGAGAGAGTTCGATCAGCGCTCGTGACGCCATTCACGTACGCGCAGTCCAACTCCCGCGTACACATACATGGCTGAATCATGTACAAATTTTCACACTCTTCGAACATCGTCCGTCACGCGCCTCGGGCAGCGGAGGGTGACCGGAGTCGCAGCCAATGCGCCGGCTGTATGACAACGCCGGACAACGGCGCATCTCGTCCTTGTTTGAACCGATCAGGCCTATATTCCCGCGGTACTGCTCTCCTTGCGCATTGCGCGTGAGTCCCGCCTCTCCCTGCCACGGAGCTGCCAGGTGCACCTGGCAGCCCGCCCGGAGACACTGCGGCTCGGGCTCACCATCAGGGTCAACACCACTCGTTCACACACAACTCCCGTCCCTGAAGGCGATGGACGGCAGCTACCTCTGGTGCGGTAGCGTCCCTTGGTGCAAACGGATAGTCCGTTTACGTGTGTGACACGGGGAGGAACGCCATGGATCGCGGTGCAGATCTCACTCAGCTTCGGGAGCTGTCCAAGCTCTTCGGCAAGAAGGCCACCGACCTCCAGGGCCTCATCAAGGCACTGGAGTCCGCCACGAGCCACAGCTCGGGCTACTGGAAGGGCCCCAAGGCCGACCGCTTCCGGAACGACTGGCACGACATCAAGCCGACGTTCGACAAGTGGGTCGACACGCTGAACGACGCCAGCAAGTCGGCCAACACCAGTGCTGACAACATCGAGCGCGCGACCTGAGCTGACGCCTGCCGCGCCGACGTCGTAGCTGCCGGGGCATTCCTTCGAGGCCGTCGCACCTCGAGAGGGATGCCCCCGGCGTCAGTTGAACAGGAGGTGCGGACAGTCCCTTTGCGCGACGTCAGCACGTCAAGGAACGGCGTCGAGCGACACAGGAGCTGCCGCCTCAGCCCCGCACGGACAGCTCACGCGCGGCGACTCAGACGTCCTTGTTGTACATGCGCGCTTCGCTTTGTGACACCTTCTCGGGTTCACTCCGAATGGCAGCATCAATGATAGGCAGTAGTTTGTCGACCTGCTCGACCAACTTTTTGTTCCGCCCGTCCAGTTCCCTGTGCCAGGCTCGAGCGTTTTTCCCGACCCAGACCTTGTCACCGCCGATCTGTTCGGTCGGGCCCTTGAGTGCCTTCTTGATGCTCTCCACCTCTTTGGCCAGGTCGCTCCGCAGCCGCTCAAGGTCCGCCTTCCGCGGATTGGGCACCTTGGCATCTGAATCCGCCACAACCCCACCCCCTCATTCATCGCAGTTCCAGCTGACAAATGTTCACCGTACCAGCGGTCTCTGAGTGTTCCGGTGGAGCCCCCAGCCGGAGCGGAAAGCCGCTGGCGTCAACTGGATGCCGCATAAGCCGTCCGGAGATCACATTGCTTGCCGGTCCATCACCTCATAATCTGTCGCAATGACCTCAAGCGAAACGGCCCAGGCCGCTCCCAAAGCCCTCGTGCTCCCCACCATGACCGAGGTGCCTCAAGGGCCTGACGGCTCCCCGCTCAGCGACAGCACCGTCGACGTCATCCTCGTGCCCATGGCTGGTGATGACGGCGAGGAGCGGCTCGTGGCATTGGCTTTCACGTCCATCCCCCTGCTGGTCGAGGCCATGGGAGAAGGGCAGCCTTGGGTCATCATCCCCACCGACGAAGTAGGGGAGGCACTCAGCGGGTCGGGCGCAGCCGCGGTGCTGATCGACCCGCAACTGGCGGACGGCGCGGAAGGTGAATCGACCAGTGGTTGATCCAAACTTCTCCGGAATCAACCCGGACAACCTCTTGAGGACGATCAAGGACCTTGAGTCCGGCGGTAAGAAGCTGCACAGGGCAAAGTCCTCATATGTGAGCAGATTTCAGAAATTTGGGCTAGAGACGAGCAACCTGTCAGAAATCGGAAAGATTGCGGGCTGGGTCGATGACGAGTTGCCCATGCTTCGCCGCCGTCAGGCACTCGCAGCAGCAATGGAGCTTGACCAAAAGGGCATTCAGAAACCTGGCGCCATGGTCCAGCTTCGCGAACCCATAGCGACGATCGGCGAGGCTCGAAGCGCGGGAAAGAAGCTTGCAGAGGATGCAAACGAGGCGGCTGAGCTCGACCCGAGTAAAGCGGGCCCAGAATTCCACCGCATCGCTGAGGAGCTCGCCAAACACAAGGGTGACCCAGACTTCGCCTCGGCGTTCTACGCCAAGATGAATCCAGACCTGGTCAAGAATCTGCCGATGGCAATCGTCGCCGCCAATGCCCCAACGGCCAAGGACGATGTAAAGGTCTTCGGGTCCGCGTTCACCACGTCGGTCAACGCTGAAACACCTGCGCCGGGCTTCGACAAGAAGGCCGCGCTATTCCATGGTCAGTTCACGAAGGACGAGCCCACGGCTGTGTTCAACCGGGCGCTCATGCAGGGGGACGACCCGGAGCTGTGGGACATCGCTTGGAAACACACACAGATCGCTGCGAAGAAGCTCCTAGATCCCGCTGACACATGGTCTGACACTGCAGGACTACTGGCCAGCGTCATCGGCGTCCAGTCAAAGTTTGCAAGTAACTTCTGGACTCAAGCGCAGAATTTCAGTGATGAAGCGGCTCAGTTGAAGGAGCAGCGCCTCAACGCTATGAGCAAGGCAGAGAAGCGGGCGTTCAAGAACGCGACCAGTCGCGCTGCCAAGGCCTCTGGAAAATCTGCACGCGAGGCGGAGCGCATTCTTTCCAAGTTCGGAATGGGGTCGTTCTCCCGCCTGATGGAGGCATCCATCGCTGACGGTGGAAGTTGGCTGATCGGCAAGGTTCCTGGGCTCAAGCCGCCCAGCACTACATCGCTGTGGGGTCGCGCTCTCCGAACCGGTGGAAAGCTACCTCTGGTCGGGAGTCTCCTCACCGTTGGCGCCATCGGTTGGGATATCAGTCACGGCGAGGAGAAGGATGTAGCTGTTGCCGCCAACGTCGGCGGTATGGCGGCTGGCATGGCTGGAACTTGGGCCGCTACGGCAACAGTTGCTGCCGTTGGAGGGCCGGTCGGCTGGGGTATCGCAGCAGGTGTCGTGGTGGGTTTCGGTGTTGGTTACGCCGTTTCGTATGCCATCAAGACAGAGGCAGGCAGGAAGGCGGTCAACGCTGTAACCGGAGCAGCCAAGAGCGCAGGCAAGGCGATTGGCGACGCCGCATCGAGCGTAAAGAATACGGTGGGTGGATGGTTCTCATGAGGTGTCCTAGTCATGGCTAAGAAGAAGCGAAAAGCTGGTGCGAGCCAGCAGCAACTCCCACCCCACGTGGAGAAGGCGCGCAAAGCAACCGCCGAAGCGAAGGCGTGGAAGCCGCGACCGAAGCTCCCTCAACGTCGCGTAATCGGGGCAATTTCAGGGATATTCCTGCTGTGCGTAGGGATGGTTCTCGCCCTCGTGCTCCCTGCGCATTCCTTGGTACAGGACCTGCGTTCCCGCGGGGTGAGCGTCGCTGCCACGGTCGTCGGTGTCGACTCAAAGCCGAAATACGTGAAAGTTCGTCTCGTGAGCGGTCCCAAGGCAGGCACGGAGGTCATGCTCTGGGACTACGCCGGGATGTATCCGGAAACGCAAACCGGCGCGTCAATGATCGTCACCTATGACCCTGAGGACCCCTCCCGTATCCTCGCCCAGAATTGGGTGGAGGACCCACCGGCGAATCTGCCGGCCTACGGCGTTTCGGCTCTGGCTCTTCTCTGTCTCGGCCTCACCACGGCAGTGACCTGGCGTCGCTTCTGGATCCTCCGCACGTTCGGCCCGGAGAAGCCGCCGGCCTCGTCGACAGGTGGCAACGAGCACCATGGCAAGGCCGTTCGCGACACGAAGCCCTAACTCGTGTCAGCGATCGATGCGTGGGGGCTCCCGCCCACTGAGCATGAGCCCCCACGCGGTCCTACGCGTTCATCACAGCCTGCACCGGCACAAACGCCCCTCCGGCCACGAACAACCCACTGCCCGCTGCCCCGCCCCCGCTGTTAGCAGGCAGCCTGATACCGAACAGCTCTCCGTCCGAGGAGCTCTGCGGTGTCAGCAGCATGCCATTACGGGACTTGCGCGCCTCGACCGCGAAGCCCCGGTACTGGCCGGACAGTGAGTCCGTTGTGCCGGCGGCGAGCAGGCCCACGCCGCCGTCGGCTCCCTTGCGGATGACCGCTTCCAGCGGCTCGTCCAGCGGTGCGTCGTAGAGGAGTTCGGCGTCGTCGACCACGACGACGTACGGTCGTCCGTCGAGCTGGTCCTGGATCTCTTCCAAGTCGTCACCCGAGCTGTCCGCGTTGAGCATGCCGAGAACGCCCTCTCGCCCCTCGAGTTCCCGCAGCGGGGACCGGCGAGGTGTCACGACCACCAGCGGCGTACCCACCCGCAGAAGCGACTCGGCAGCGCACAGCAGTGCCGTCGAACGACCGGACTTCGGCGGGCCCGCGATGACGAAGCCGGGGCCGTTCTCCTCCAGGTCGATACCGATGGGGTGAAGTTCGTCGCCACCCACGGCGAGCAGCGCCCACAAGGGCGACGGCGCGACGAAGTCCGGGTCCAGAGCCATTGCCTCCGACGCCGTGATGCGCGCGGGCAGCGCGTCGACCCGCAGAGGGCGCCGACCTGCCGGAACGCGGCCGTAGCGGGTTCGCGCCTCCTCCGCGATCTCGCGGAGGGCACGAACCTGGGCTTGGCCGGCAGGGTCCTGCGCCAGCAGCCCGATCTGCGTCTCGTCCACACCCGTGTCCGTGATCCGCAGGGCGCGGCCGGGCGGCATGTTCTTCGGGACCTCGCGAGCCTGCAGACCCGCGGTGGAGTAGTCGTTCGGGTCGGCGAAACGCATGACTAGACGGTCGGAAAAGGCCGATGAGACATGACCGCTGAGGCCACTTCGGTCAGCCGTCATGACGACCTTCAGTCCCGCTGCCGAGCCCTCGCGGAACAGTCTCTGGGCCGCTTCCAGCAGTTGGCCGTAGTTGTAGTTCTCGAAGGTCGACGCGAAGCCCTCCCAGCTGTCCAGCAGCAGCACCATCCAGGGCAGGCGCTCTTCGGGAGCGGCACCCGCGCGCTGTTCCGCCGCGCTCGACGCACCTTCCATCGCCAGCAGTTGCTGTCGACGGGCGACCTCCGTCTGCAAGCGCTGGATCAGGCGACGGGCTCGGTCCGGCTCGTCGCGGGTCACGACAGCGCCCACGTGGGGCAGACGCACCAGCGGCAGAAGTGCGTTGGAGCCGCAGTCGATGCCGTACACGTGCACGTCGAGCGGGGAGGTGTTCCGGGCCAGAGAGCCGGCCAGGGTACGAAGGGCCGTCGAGCGGCCGGAGCGGGCGCCTCCGAGCAAGAGTGTGTGCTCGCCGTGCACAAGGTCCAGGGACACCGGCACGCGGCTCTGCTTCGCCGGCAGGTCGACCAAGCCGTACGGGATCGGGGCCACGTCGTCGCCCGGGGCTGCGGCCGGTGTACCACCGTAGGCGGACAGTTCGTCGAGCGTGACGGATTCCGCCAGCGGCGGCAGCCACGGGCTGCGCTGCTCGCCGAAGCCCATCCGCTCCGCGCCTTCGCGTACTGCGTCCACCAGGACGGCCAGGTCCGTGACCATCGTGCCGTCGTCCTCAGCCTCGTTCCGCTTGGGCAAGGGGCGGGCATAGGCGTTCCAGGGCAACGGGATCAGCGTGGCCTTCGGGCCCGTCTGGCCCGTGGCGGGACGGCGGCCACCGATACGGGCCGACTGCACGCCGACCAGGGACTGGGCACCGGAACGCACATACATGCGACCTGGAGTCGACTTGGCGATCGCGCCCGAGTCCGGTGCGTCGATGACGTCCATCGACTCGGCGGCGTCCGTCACCCGCAGGGCGATGCGTAGGTTGGTGTTGGCGCGGATGTCGGCGCTGACCACACCCGCCGGACGCTGTGTGGCGAGGATCAGATGCACGCCGAGTGAACGGCCCCGGCGTGCGATGTCAACCAGGCCCGCGATGAAGTCGGGCAGCTCGGCGACCAGGGACGCGAACTCGTCGATCACGAGCACCAACCGCGGCATCGGCTCCAGTTCGGGGCGGAGCTTGCGGGTGTCGTTGTAATCCTCGATGTCCTTGGCTGCGGCGTCGAAGAGGATGCGTTCCCGGCGGTGCAGTTCGGCCGCGAGCGAGGCCAGGGCTCGCTCGGTCAGGTGGGCGTCGAGGTCGCTGACCATGCCCACGGTGTGCGGCAGGCGGGCGCAGTCCATGAACGCGCTGCCGCCCTTGTAGTCGATGAGGACGTAGTTCAGGGCGTCGGGGCGGTTCGCCACCGCAAGCGAGGCGATGATCGTCTGCAGGAGCTCCGACTTACCGGCACCCGTCGTACCGGCGACCAGCGCGTGCGGCCCGTCACGGCGGATGTCCAGGACGAACGCGCCGTCGGCGGCGAGTCCGATGGGTGCGGCCGTGGTCGAACCACCTGCCCGCCAGATGCGTTCGACGTCGGTACCCGCCGGGTTGGGCATGTTCAGCAGGTTCAGCAGCCGGGCCGAGGTGGGCAGCGCGGAATCGGCGTCGTCACGACTGACGTCGCGGACGGGAGCGAGGGAGCGGGCCAGGAGTTCGCACCATTCGTACGGAACCTGGTCGGCCAGCACTTCTCCGACGGCCTCCAGGCCGTAGCCGCGCACCCGGACATGGTGGGCCGCGTCCGGTGACCAGGCCACGACGGCTTTGCACTCCTCGGGGAGCAGCCGCTCGTCCTCGTCGATACAGAGGGCGAAGATGCCGTACTGCGGTCCCTCGGTGAGGAGTTGAGGAACGCCCGGTACTCGGCGCAGCAACCGTGCTCCGTCGAGGATCAGGAGCACGTTGGCGTCCGGATACAGCTGGCCCGTCATGTTGTGCTGCTCGCGGGCCGCCTTGCGTCGGGCCAGTTCGTTGAGGAGTTCGTTGACCCGGCGGCTGATGCCCTCTGAGTCGAAACCGACCAGAGCAACGCAGTCCTGTCCCTCGTCGGGATTGGTGTGCGGAAGCCAGTGCGCCCAGTGCCACTCGGCGCCGGCGGCCGGTGTCGCGGCCAAGGAGACCAGTGACAGGTCCCGTGGGCTGTGCAGCACGGCGGCCTGCACGCTCAGCCAGCGCGCGGTGGCCAGAGCACGGGCACGGTCCCCGGCGATGCCGACCACGCCGAGCCGGGCGAAGGGCAGGGTGACGGGAACGTCGGGCAGGACCGGCGGTTCCGGGGGCTCCTCATCGTGCGATGAACCGCCACGCGCGAAGACGAGTTCCACGTCGGAGGGCAGGGCGCCCAGCCCGACACGCAACTGCATCGCGTCCGGGTCGGTGAGCCGGCGCTCCCACAGGCGGCGGCGCGGTCCCGTCCCGAAGAGCAGGATCTCCGCCGGGTCGGGGTTGTCCTCGCGGCGAGCGCGCTGTTCCTCCTTGCCGAGGGTGACAAGTTCAGCCTCGTGCGCCGCGAGATCCTTCTTGTACTGCTTGAGGGAAGTCCTGTGCTTCTTCTTGCCTTCGCGGTTCTCACTGATCCACTGGCCCAGCATCATGAGCGGGCTCATCAGGCAGAACAGCAGCATGTAGATCTGCTTGGTGATGAAGTACATCGACAGCCCGAAGAGCATGGGCATGAATGCCATGATGAACTGGAAACGCGCCCGTTCCCCCTTTGAGGGAGGCACCGGCACGGCCAGCCGCCGCCGAGGCCGCAGCGGTGACAGCCGAGGGGGGCGGTTGTAGGCGAGACCGCCTTCGCTCATGAGGGACAGATGCGCGTCCGGCTCGGCCACCTTGTCGAGCACCAGCAGCGAGTCGCCCACCCGTACGACACCGCCCAGGGGCCAAGGAGTCCCGGCCGTCACCGCGTCGTCGTTCAGCCGGACACCGGCTCCGGCCTCCGGTGTGAGGGTGGCTTTCCCCTGGAGGTCGATGGTCAGCCGAAGGGCGACCGCCGGCAACGAGGCGTCCGGCAGGGGGAGCGAACAGGTCGGCGCCGATCCGGCGTTCGCCGCGCCGACGCCCAGCCGGATCACGCGCCCCGAGCCGGGACCGCCCGCGACGCGCAGTTCGTACTGCCCGACCGGCTCGCCTTTGCGCAGCAGCGGGCCTATCGAGGGGTCGACGGAGACGCGCATGCCGTCCCGCAGGACGCCGGCCGCCGGTGCCGCGGGATCACACAGCTCACCGTCCGCCCACAGCACCGGCGCCCCGGCGACCGCCGTTCCGTAGCCGGGCAGCGAAGCCAGTGAGGTCCCGGGCATGGCCACGACGTTCTCCGACCCGACACCCCGCGGGTTGGTGCTTTGTCCGACGGCCTGCGCCAACACCTCCGCGACATCGCCTGCCGTGGCGGTGTCGTCGGCGGTGACGACGACATCCTCCGGCTCGCCGCCTTCGCGTACGACCGTGACCAGCATCCGCATGGTGGTCATCCTCCCCGTCGGCCCCTGTGGCCACGTTCGTTAACTGCAGCTAACGGAGACTATGGCAGCCCCCGGCATCGCACCCCAGCGCCCCGGTGTCACACCGCCGGCATCGCGTAGATCTCCGGTCCGTTCGTCACCAACAGTCGGTTTCCTGCCGTCGCGATCTGCCACGGGGCGCCGGAGTCCTTGTCGTCCGTCCAGGTCCAACGCACTGTGCCGGTTTTGGCGTCGAGGGCGATGACGCCTCCTGACAGGGGCCCGGCGGCGCAGTAGAGCGTCGTACCGACCCTCACGAACGTCCCCGGCCCGCCACGGTTCTGGTCCTCGCAGAGCCAGATCCGCCGGTGCGTCTTGACGTCGACGGCCCAGATGCCGCGGTCGTAGTCGCTGACGTAGAGCACACCGTCGATGACGGCCGGGTTGTTGAAGCCGCGACGGCCCTCCGGGGAGAGCGTCCAGCGGGTACGGCCGGTCTCCGCGTCGACGGCTGTCAGCTTATCGCCGGGCAGAAAGACGTGGCCGTTCGCGACCGTGGGTTGCCAGGCCCAGTCGTCGCCGATCTTCTGCGTCCACAGCTGGTCGCCGGTCGCGGTGTCGCGCACGGTGAGGTTCTGGTTGGAGTCCGCGTAGACGAGGTACTTGCCGGAGGCGGTGCCCTGGACGTCGTAGTCCCGCGTGCCCCAGTCGCGGTGCTGCAACCACACCTTCTTCCCGGTGCTGTGGCTGATCGCGGCGATGGCGGTGCGGTAGTCGGTGGCGCTCTGGGCCTGTGCGTAGTCGGTTGCCGTGACGTACACGTTCTTGTCGTCGATGGCGATGGTGCTCTCGATGCCGAGTTTCTTGCCGAGACGGCTGCGCCACACCTCCTCGCCGGTCTTCACGTCCCGGGCGACGAGGACTCCCTCGACGCCGCTGTCGGTGAGGAACACCTTGCCGTCATGGAACAGAAGCGGGGAACCGGGGGCGCATACATCCGGCTTCGACCAGCGGGCTTTGCTGGTCTTCACGTCGTACGCCACCAGAGGGTCGCCACTGATCAAGAGCAGGCCGTCATGGATGAGGAGGGGTACGTCCGTGGTGGTGCTGTCTTCCGCTGCTGTCTCGTGCCACAGGGGCTGGGGGGCGACTCCCGCTGGCGGGGTGGTGAAGTTCTCCCCGGCCGGCTGGGGGGAACCGGCGCCGTTCGTGCCGGTCGCCCCGTCCGTGGTGTCGTCGCTCCGGCCGAGCCACCAGGCAGTGCCGCCGCCCGCCAGTGTCACGGCGGCGGCACCGCCGAGCGCGAGACCGAGGACACGGCGGCGGGAAGGGGCGGTGGAGGTGGTGACAACGGTGGGGGCCGGCCCCGAGGCGCCGGGGTGTCTCTGAGCACCGTGGCCGGGCGGGGGCGTCCCGTACCCGGGGGCCGGCGTTTGCTGGGCGGCGGCCGCAGAGGCGCCGCCGTATCCCGGAGTCTGCGGATACCCGTAGCCCGGGGTCGGTGTGCCCGGCGAGTGCGGTGCCCCGGCCGTCATCGCCGGTGCGGGCCCGAAGGACGCGGCGGCCGGGGGCCGCGGCTGGTGCGGTGCCTCCAAGTCCAGGATGCCGGCCGCATGCGTGGCAATCGTCGAGGCCACTGCCGACGGCAGCCAGTCGCTGAGGACGCCCTCGACCCCCTGTGGGGCGAGCGCCGCCACGATGTCGGTCGGTGCCGGGCGTTGCGCCGGGTCTTTCGCGAGGCATGCGCGGACGAGGCCCAGGAGTTGCTGCGGTACGCCCTCGACGTCGGGTTCGCCATGCACGACCTGATACAGCAAGGAGGCGTGTGAGGCGGCTCCATGGCCGAAGGTGCTCCGGCCGGTCGCGGCGAACGCGAGTACGGCGCCCAACGAGAAGACATCACTCGCCGTACCGAGGTTCTCGCCCAGCGCCTGCTCCGGTGACATGTAGCCGGGAGAGCCGACCACGACTCCCGTCTGTGTCATACGGTTTCCGTCCACGGCGCGCGCGATGCCGAAGTCGATGACGCGCGGACCGTCCGCCGCCAGCAGGACGTTCGACGGCTTCATGTCGCGGTGGATCAGCCCGGCTGCGTGCACCTCCTGGAGGGCGGCGGCGAGACCGGCGGCCAGCGCCCGGACGGTGTGCTCCGGCAGCGCGCCGTGGGCGGCGACGACGTCCGTGAGGTCCGGGCCGAGCACGTACGACGTCGCCAGCCAGGGCAGGGGCGCGTCCGGGTCGGCGTCCACGACCGGGGCGGTGAAGCGGCCGGAGACCGCTCGGGCTGTCTCGACCTCATGCCGGAAGCGGCCGCGGAAGTCGTCGTCCGCGGCGAGGTCCGGGCGTACGACCTTCACGGCCACGGTGCGACCACCGCGCGAACGGGCGAGGTAGACGCGGCCCATGCCGCCGGCGCCGAGTCTTCGTAGAAGCCGATAGGTGCCCAACTCCACTGGATCGTCCGGCTGCAGTGTCTCCATGGTGGGCCTTTCCGGCACTACGCCCTGTTGTGGCACATCAGTTGCGTCTGATGGTGTTCGCTATCGCAGACACAGTAGTGAGCGCCTGAAGCAGCGTGAGGGGTAGGGGCCATGAGCGGAGGTTCGGCCAAGCCGAAGCGGAGGAAGGCGGCGGGACCTGCCTTGCGGTACGAGCACAGACCGGGGCGCTCGCGTGCGTCTGCCCTCCGCCCGGGGAAGTTCAGTGCCGGAGAACGCCTGTTCGGCTGCATGGTGCTCCCCGGCTTCGTCGTCCTCCTCATGCCGCTGGTCCTGTTCGACATGTACTGGGGCCACGATCTATGGGGCGACGTCGCTCCCGGGTGGCCCGGTGGTGCGTATGCCTTCGCGGGCACGGTGGGCGCCCTGGTGCCGCTGGCCTTCTTCGCCTGGGTGGCGCCGCTGACCAAGATGAACTGGAAGAAGAACAGGGCGCGTTCCCTGGCCTGGGCGGCCGCTTCGCTGCCCGGGCTGGCGGCGGGCTACCTGATCGCCGGGGTGATCGAGACGACCGTACGGCCCAAACGGCGCCGCAACTGGGACGGTGACTGCTTCGGCGAGGGTGGCCCCTGCTGGGTACACGTGCACTACCCGTGGCTGTGGGTCGTCGGCCTTGTCGCCACCCTCGCCTCGGCCGCACTGCTGATCACCCTGCTGGTGAAGTCGAGCCGCCGGGCCGCCCCGCCTACCCCACCTTCGACATCCGAGCCCGCGGCCGACCCGACTCCTCGCTCTCCGACTGGTATTGCAGGTCGTCGCCCACCGGCTTGAGGTGGACCGTCGTCTTCGCGGGGTTGCAGCCGCTGTGGTTGGTCTTCGCGCCGACCGACGTCGCGACGAGCTCCTTCTTCGTGAGTTGCTTCAGGGTGAGTACGTCGACGCAGACGCCGCCGATCGGGTCGGTCTGGCGGAGCTTGCCCAACTCCTGGCCGACGGCGGCCCGTTCGACCGTGATACGGAACGTGCCGAGGGGCAGTCTGCCGTCGAGGGCGACTCCCTGGCCCTCCCAGGTACCGAGGTACGCGGCGGGCACCGCACCGGCGTCGGCGGAGGGAGCGGAGCTCGCGGTCGCCGCCGGGGGCGAGTCGGATCCGCTGCCCGAGTCGGCGTCGTCCTGGCCGCCGCGCCCGGGCAGCAGGTCGAACACGAACACCGACCCGATCGTCACGGCCGCCATCGCCCCCGCGACCGCCAGCGCCACGGAGCAGCTCAGCCTGCGCACCCGCCCGCCGTCCTCCGGTGCGGACGTCGCCGCGACGGAGACGGTGACCTTGCCGGGCCGCCGGCCGGAGGTCGGGGCGGTGTCCTGCGGGTGGTCGCCCCGTTCGGCAGCCGGGCCGCCGCGTGGGCCCCTGGAGTTGCGGCGCTGTCGAGGTCGTGCACGAGCGCGGCAGTGACCGGTCGCCAGGCCCCGCCGTGACCGGCCACCAGGCCCCCTCCGTG
>NZ_JAIGQA010000124.1:0-25578 GCF_019733245.1 Streptomyces sp. WAC04114 | reverse complement strand
CCCCAGCACCCCCCGCGCATACCCCTCGTCGTACGGCACCCCCGTCAGCAGCACCTGCAGGCAGATGCCGTCGACGACCGCCACCAGCGCCCGTGCGGTCACCGGATCCGTGTGCCGGGACAGCAGCTCGGCCACGTCCTCGGCCCACTCGGCGGCGACGGGCCGCAGGGCGGGCCGGCGCAGCGCGGCCAGGTACAGCTCGTACTCCAGCTCCACCCCCGTCCGGTCGCCCGCGAGCCACTCCCCCATCCACGCGGCGAGTTCGGCGGCCAGATCGGTACTCGGGTCCTCCAGCCCGCCGCGCGAGGCGACCACCTTGGCGAAGCCCTCGTTGGCCTGCCGCAGCGCGGCGACGAGCAGTTCGTCGAGGGTCTTGAAGTGGTACGTCGTCGAGCCGAGCGGCACATCGGCCTCGGCGGCCGCGCTGCGGTGGCTCAGCCCGGCGATCCCCTTCGCCCCGACGACCCGGATCGCGGCGTCGATGATCCGCTGGCGTCGCTCGGGGTCGTAGCGCCGGGCCATCAGTGGGCTCCGCCCAGGTTCAGCACCACGACCCCGACGATGATCAGCGCGATACCGGCCGCCTTGGCGAGGGTCATGCCCTCACCCATGAACGCGATCCCGATCGTGGCGATGGCGGCGGTGCCGGCTCCGGCCCAGATGGCGTAGGCCGTGCCGACCGAGACCGTCTTCAGGGTCTGCGCGAGCAGCGCGAAGGAGACGACGTAGCCGAGGACCGTGAGCAGCGACGGCGCGAGCCTGCTGAAGCCGTCGCTGTACTTCATGGCGGTGGTCGCACCGACTTCGGCGGCTATGGCCCCGGCCAGCAGCAGATATCCCATATGTACAAGCGTACTCACCACATGTACACCCGTACACAACGCGATGTGGATACCGAGAAGAAACCGCTCTCACCAAACGCGTCACAGGCGCCCCACGTGTCCACTACGGTGTCACCGATCACACACCGGGCCACCACAACTGGCGCCGCCGTCAAGGGTGCCCCGCCGGAGGAACAGCGCATGTCAGAAAGCAAGTCCCGGCCGCCACAGGACCGACCCTGGGAGAGCGGCTGGGCCCCGGACACCACCCGGGCACCGGGGACGCGACGGCTCTGGCTGGCGGGCACGCTGGCCCTGGCCACGATCACCGCGTGCGTCACGGCCATCACCGTGATGGACAGCGAGTCCAATGAACCGGAATCCCGGGCGGCGGAGCCGACCACCCTGAGCAGTTCGGCCCCGGGCGGCCTGATCTCCTTCGCGACCCCTTCCAAGGGCGGCACCGAGAAGCCGGGAGCGGACCGTGCCGAGCCGTCCCCCACCCCCAGCACCAGCGCTTCGAGCGCCTCCCCGAGCCCGAAGCCCTCGAAGAAGGCCCCGAAGCCGCCGAAGGCGTCCGCGACCCCCTCGAAGCAGCCGAAGCCCCCGTCCGCAGACGGCATATCCATACGCTCGGTCAACTTCCCCGACCGCTACTGGCGGGTGCGCGACGGCTATGTGCGTCTGGACCGGATCGGCTCGGGGCCCGCGCCGCGCGAGGACGCCACCTTCCAGCGCGTCGCCGGCCTCGCCGACTCCTCCTGCTACTCCTTCACCACCGCGGACGGCCGCTATCTACGCCACCGCAGCTTCGTCCTGGTCGCGAACTCGGACGACGGTTCGTCCCTCTTCCGCAAGGACGCCACGTTCTGCCCCCGCTACGGGTCCGCGTCCGGCACGCTCGCGCTGGAGTCGGTCAACTACCCGGGCCGCTTCCTGCGCCACCGCAACTTCCAGCTCCGCCTGGACCCCTACGAGAACAGCCGGCTGTACCGCTCGGACTCGTCGTTCCAGATGGTGACCGGGCTGGACTGAACACATGCGTGAGGGCGGCACCCGGACCGGGTGCCGCCCTCACGTGCGTCGGTGGATCTCAGACGTTGAACCCGAGAGCCCGCAGCTGCTCGCGTCCGTCGTCCGTGATCTTGTCGGGGCCCCACGGGGGCATCCAGACCCAGTTGATCCGCAGCTCGCTCACGAGGCCGTCCGTGGCGGACTTCGCCTGGTCCTCGATGACGTCCGTCAGCGGGCAGGCCGCCGACGTCAGTGTCATGTCGAGCGTCGCGATGTTCGCGTCGTCGATGTGGATGCCGTAGATCAGGCCGAGGTTGACGACGTCGATGCCCAGCTCGGGGTCGACCACGTCGTACAGCGCCTCACGGACCTCTTCCTCGGAGGCCGGCTTCATCTCAACGGTCTCGCTCATGCCGTCGTCTCCTTCTCGGCGTCGGCTCCGCCCAGTACCTGGGCCGTCGCGTCCTTCCAGGCCATCCAGCTCAGCAGGGCGCACTTCACCCGGGCCGGGTACTTGGACACCCCGGAGAACGCGACCGCGTCCTCCAGGATGTCCTCCATCGCGTCGTCGGGTTCGAGCTTCCCCTTGGACTGCATCAGCTCCAGGAAGGTCTCCTGGATCTTCTGCGCGTCGGAGAGGTCCTTGCCGACGAGGAGTTCGTTCAGTACGGACGCGCTCGCCTGGCTGATCGAACAGCCCTGGCCCTCGTACGAGACGTCCTCGATCGTGGTGCCGTCGTACTTCACGCGCAGTGTGATCTCGTCACCGCACGTCGGGTTGACGTGGTGCACCTCGGCGTCGCCATCCCGCAAGCCCCGCCCGTGCGGGTTCTTGTAGTGGTCCAGGATGACTTCCTGGTACATGGAGTCCAGTTTCACCGTTCAGCACGCCCCTCAGCCGAAGAAGTTCCGTACGTGCTCCAAGCCGTCGACCAGCGCGTCGATCTCGGCCGGCGTGGAGTACAGATAGAACGACGCTCGCGTGGTCGCAGGAATTCCGTAGCGGAGGCAGACCGGCCGTGCGCAGTGGTGGCCGACCCGGACCGCGATGCCCTGCTCGTCGAGGACCTGGCCCACGTCGTGCGGGTGGATGTCCCCGAGGGTGAAGCTGATCGCCGCGCCGCGTTCCTCGGCCGTGGTCGGGCCGATGATGCGCAGGTCGGGGACCTCCAGCAGCCGCTTGACCGCGTACTCGGTGAGTGCGTGCTCGTGGGCGAGGATCTTGTCCATGCCGATCGAGTTGAGATAGTCGATCGCCGCGCCGAGTCCGACCGCCTGGGCGATCGGGGGCGTGCCCGCCTCGAACTTGTGGGGCGCCGGGGCGTAGGTCGAGGAGTGCATCGACACCGTCTCGATCATCTCGCCGCCGCCGAGGAACGGAGGCAGGTCCTCCAGCAGCTCCTGGCGGCCCCAGAGGACGCCGATGCCGGTCGGGGCGCACATCTTGTGGCCGGTGAAGGCCACGAAGTCGGCCTGCAGGGCCTGCACGTCCAGCGGCATGTGCGGCGCGGCCTGGGAGGCGTCGATGCACACCAGCGCACCGACCTCCTGGGCGCGGCGGACGATCGCCTCGACCGGGTTCTGCGTGCCGAGGATGTTGGAGACCAGCACGAAGGAGACGATCTTCGTCTTCTCCGTGATGACCTCGTCGATGTTCGACAGGTCGAGGCGGCCGTCGTCGGTCAGGCCGAACCACTTCAGCTTCGCGCCGGTGCGCTGCGCGAGCAGCTGCCACGGCACGATGTTGGAGTGGTGCTCCATCTCCGTGATGACGATCTCGGTCTCGGAGTCCACGCGGTAGGGCTCGTCGGCCCAGCCCAGCATGTTCGCCACGAGGTTGAGCGACTCCGAGGCGTTCTTGGTGAAGATCACCTCGTCGCGGCTCGGCGCGTTGATGAACTCCGCGACCTTGTCGCGCGCGCCCTCGTACAGCGCCGTGGCCTCCTCGGCGAGCACATGCACACCGCGGTGGACGTTGGCGTTGTAGCGCTCGTAGTACTCGCTCAGGGCGTCCAGCACCTGGCGCGGCTTCTGGCTGGTCGCCGCGTTGTCCAGGTACACGAGCTTCCGGCCTTCGTGGACCTGCCGGTCCAGGATGGGGAAGTCCTTGCGGATCGCCTCGGTGTCGAGGAGGCCCGGCAGCAGTGTCACGCGGATGCGCCACCCTTCGTGTCGACTCCGTCGTGCTTCGCATAAGCCTCGTAGCCCTCTTCCTCCAGCTTGTCGGCGAGCTCGGCGCCGCCGGACTCGACGATCCGGCCGCCGGAGAAGACGTGCACGTGGTCGGGCTTGATGTAGCGGAGGATGCGTGTGTAGTGCGTGATCAGCAGGGTGCCGACCTCGCCCGTCTCGCGGACGCGGTTCACGCCCTCCGACACGACGCGCAGCGCGTCGACGTCGAGGCCGGAGTCGGTCTCGTCGAGGATCGCGATCTTCGGCTTGAGGAGCTCCAGCTGGAGGATCTCGTGGCGCTTCTTCTCACCGCCGGAGAAGCCCTCGTTGACGTTGCGCTCGGCGAAGGCGGGGTCCATGTTGAGGCGCTCCATGGCCTCCTTGACCTCCTTGACCCAGGTGCGCAGCTTGGGGGCCTCACCGCGGATGGCGGTGGCGGAGGTGCGCAGGAAGTTCGACACGGAGACACCCGGCACCTCGACCGGGTACTGCATCGCGAGGAACAGGCCGGCGCGGGCGCGCTCGTCGACGGACATCTCAAGGACGTCCTCGCCGTCGAGGGTGACGGTGCCGCTGGTGATCGTGTACTTCGGGTGACCCGCGAGGGAGTAGGCGAGGGTCGACTTGCCGGAGCCGTTGGGGCCCATGATGGCGTGCGTCTCGCCCTGCTTCACGGTGAGGTCGACGCCCTTGAGGATCTCCTTCGTGGCGTTGTCGGCCTCGACGGTGACGTGCAGGTCTCGGATTTCAAGCGTTGCCATGGATGCCTCAGGACTCCTGGGTGAGGGAGACGAGCACGTCGTCCCCATCGATCTGTACGGGGTAAACGGGGACGGGGCGCGTCGCCGGAAGGGCGTCGGGCTTGCCGGAACGGAGGTCGAAGCGCGAGCCGTGCAGCCAGCACTCGATGTGACAGTCGTCGACCTCGCCCTCCGACAGGGAGACGTTCGCGTGCGAGCAGATGTCGTGGATCGCGAACACCTCGCCCTCGGTCTGCACGATGGACACAGGCGTGCCGTCGAGTTCCACCCGCTTCGGGGTGTCCTCCTCCAGCTCGCCCAGTCCACAGGCGCGTACGAAGGTCATGCGACCGCCGCCTCCAGCTCCTCCTCGATCTTGGCGATCAGGCGCTCCTCGATGTCGGGGAGGCCGATCTGCTGGACCAGCTCGGCGAAGAAGCCGCGGACCACGAGCCGGCGGGCCTCCTGCTCCGGGATGCCCCGGGCCATGAGGTAGAAGAGCTGCTCGTCGTCGAAGCGGCCGGTCGCCGAGGCGTGGCCGGCGCCGACGATCTCGCCGGTCTCGATCTCGAGGTTCGGTACGGAGTCCACGCGCGCCCCGTCCGTGAGGACCAGGTTGCGGTTCATCTCGTACGTGTCGGTGCCCTCGGCCTTGGCCTCGATGAGCACGTCGCCGATCCACACCGCGTGCGCGTCCTCGCCCTGGAGCGCGCCCTTGTAGACGACGTTGGACTTGCAGTGCGGGACGTTGTGGTCGACCAGGAGGCGGTGCTCCTGGTGCTGGCCCTGGTCGGTGAAGTACAGGCCGAACAGCTCGGCCTCGCCGCCGGGGCCGGCGTACCGCACGCGCGGGTGCAGCCGGACGACGTCGCCGCCGAAGGTGACGACGACCGACTTGAAGGAGGCGTCGCGGCCCACGAGGGCGTTGTGCTGGGCGACGTGGACGGCCTTCTCGTCCCAGTCCTGGACGGAGACGACGGTGAGCTTGGCGCCGTCGCCCAGGAGGTAGTCGACGTTGGCGGCGAGCACCGCGTCACCGGTGTGGTCGATGACCACGACGGCCTCGGCGAAGGCGCCCAGTTCGATCACCTGGTGGCCGAAGGCGGTACCGCCCTCGCCGTGCACCGAGATGCGGATGGGCTCGGTGAGGACGGTCTCCTTGGGGACGGTCACGACCCCGGCCTTCTCGAACGCCGAGTAGGCCTGGGCGGCGACGCGGTCCACCGGGGTGCCGGCCTTGCCGAGTCGCGCGTCGTCGCGGCCGACGGCCTCGACGGTGACGCCCTCGGGGGCCTGGACATCGACCTTCACGCCGTTGCCGTTCGCGACGGCGGTGCCGTCGTGCAGGCCGCGCAGGCGCTCCAGCGGGGTGAACCGCCACTCCTCCTCACGGCCGTGCGGGACGGGGAAGTCCGCCACGTCGAAGGAGGGGGCCGCGCTCATGCGCGTGGCGACGGTCGACTCCGCGGCGACCGCGATCGAGCCGGCGGTGGTCGAGCCCACCGGGATGTTCTGGGCCTCAGCCATGGCTGTCGTAGTGCTCTCTTTCCTGAGGGGGACGTCTGCTGTCGAGGGGGCGGGTCAGCCGACCGCGCCCTCCATCTGCAGCTCGATCAGCCGGTTGAGCTCCAGCGCGTACTCCATGGGGAGCTCCTTGGCGATGGGCTCGACGAAGCCGCGCACGATCATGGCCATGGCCTCGAACTCGGTCATGCCGCGGCTCATCAGGTAGAAGAGCTGGTCCTCGGAGACCTTGGAGACGGTCGCCTCGTGGCCCATGGACACGTCGTCCTCGCGGACGTCCACGTAGGGGTAGGTGTCCGAACGGGAGATGGTGTCGACGAGCAGTGCGTCGCAGAGCACGTTCGACTTGGAGCCCGGGGCGCCCTCGCCGATCTCGATCAGACCGCGGTAGGAGGTGCGGCCACCGCCGCGCGCGACGGACTTCGAGACGATGTTGGACGACGTGTTCGGCGCCATGTGGACCATCTTGGCGCCCGCGTCCTGGTGCTGGCCCTCGCCGGCGAAGGCGATGGACAGGGTCTCGCCCTTGGCGTGCTCGCCCATCAGGTAGACGGCCGGGTACTTCATCGTCACCTTGGAGCCGATGTTGCCGTCGACCCACTCCATGGTCGCGCCCTCGTAGGCGACGGCGCGCTTGGTGACCAGGTTGTAGACGTTGTTCGACCAGTTCTGGATGGTCGTGTAGCGGCAGCGGGCGTTCTTCTTGACGATGATCTCGACGACCGCGGAGTGCAGCGAGTCCGACTTGTAGATCGGCGCGGTGCAGCCCTCGACGTAGTGCACGTAGGCACCCTCGTCGACGATGATCAGGGTCCGCTCGAACTGGCCCATGTTCTCCGTGTTGATACGGAAGTAGGCCTGGAGCGGGATCTCCACGTGGACGCCCGGCGGCACGTAGATGAAGGAGCCGCCCGACCACACGGCGGAGTTCAGCGACGCGAACTTGTTGTCGCCGACGGGGATGACCGTGCCGAAGTACTCCTTGAAGAGCTCGGGGTGCTCCTTCAGCGCGGTGTCGGTGTCGAGGAAGATGACGCCCTGCTCCTCCAGGTCCTCACGGATCTGGTGGTAGACGACCTCCGACTCGTACTGGGCTGCGACACCGGCGACGAGGCGCTGCTTCTCCGCCTCGGGGATGCCGAGCTTGTCGTACGTGTTCTTGATGTCCTCGGGCAGGTCCTCCCAGGACTCCGCCTGCTTCTCCGTGGAACGCACGAAGTACTTGATGTTGTCGAAGTCGATGCCGGAGAGGTCGGAGCCCCAGTTCGGCATGGGCTTCTTCTCGAACAGACGCAGGCCCTTGAGACGGAGCTTGGTCATCCACTCCGGCTCGCTCTTCTTGGCGGAGATGTCCCGGACGACGTCCTCGTCGATGCCGCGCTTGGCAGAGGCGCCGGCCGTGTCGGAGTCGGCCCAGCCGTACTCGTACTTGCCCAGGCCCTCCAGCTCGGGGTGGGCAGTCTCCGTGGGGAGAGTCATGCGGGGTTCCTCCCGGCCGTGCTTGCAGATGCGTTGTGGGAAATCTTGGGGATGTACGTCGTGCAGACGCCGTCGCCGTGCGCGATGGTGGCGAGCCGCTGTACGTGCGTACCGAGCAGCTCGGCGAAAAATTCCGTCTCCGCCTCGCACAGTTGCGGGAACTGCTCGGCGACGTGGGCGACCGGGCAGTGGTGCTGGCAGAGCTGCTCACCCTTTTGCGGGTGGGGCGCGCTGCGCGCCGTAGCAGCGTACCCGTCGGCACTCAGGGCCTTGGCCAGCGCTTCGGCCCGCTTCTCGGGCGGAACGCCCTCCACCGCGCGGCGGTAGGTGCCCGCCTGTGCGGCGATCCTGGCGCGGGCGAAGGCGGCGATCGCCTCGCCGCCGCCCTCGCGGTCGGCGATCCAGCGCAGGGCGTCCGCCGCGAGCGTGTCGTACGACTGGTCGAAGGCGTCTCTGCCGCAGTCCGTCAGGGCGAACACCTTGGCCGGCCGGCCGCGGGTCCGCGCCCCGTACACCCGCTGCTCGCGCGCCTCCACGACACCGTCGCCCGTGAGGGCGTCGAGGTGCCGGCGCACGGCCGCCTGGGTGAGGCCCAGCCGCTCGGCGAGTTCGGCGACGGTCGAGGGGCCGTGGTCCAGGATGGACCGCGCGACTCGGTTGCGGGTGGACCGCTCCCCGGTCGCCAGCTCCTCGTGAGGTGCCTCGCCGACGTTTTTCACAACGCCATTGTTGCGTAATTAATCCGGACCCGGCAAGCCGCGTGTGCCGCACACCACGGTGCCCTGCGTCACTTAGGTAAACCTAATCTGACCTGCGGAAACGATCTCTGATCGATCAAACCGGTGGCATGCGGCAGCCCCATCGGGGACACTCCGGAACCATGCCCACACCCCCTCCGACCGGCCCTCTTGTCACGCGCGAGACGCTCCGGACGCAGCTCGGCGAACTCGGGGTGAGCCCCGGCGAGACCCTCCTCGCGCACTCCTCGCTCAGTGCCCTCGGCTGGGTCAACGGCGGCGCCGTGGCGGTGGTGCAGGGACTGCTCGACGCGCTCGGCCCCGAGGGCACGCTGGTGGTCCCCACCCAGACCGGCGACGTGTCCGACCCGGCCCTGTGGAGCAATCCGCCCGTGCCCCCGGAATGGTGGACGGCCATCCGCGCCACCATGCCCCCCTACGACCCGCGGACCACGCCCTCGCGCGGGGTCGGCGTCGTCCCGGAGACGGTGCGGACCTGGCCCGGAGCCCTGCGCAGCGCGCACCCGCAGACCTCGTTCGCGGCGCTCGGCCCGCGCGCGGCGGAGGTGCTCGACGGGCACGCGCCCGACTGCCGGCTCGGCGAGCGCAGCCCGCTGGCGAAGCTGGAGGCGATGGGCGCCCGGGTGCTGCTGCTCGGCGCCGGCTACGCCTCCTGCACGAGCTTCCACCTGGCCGAGTACCGGATCCCGTCCCCGATCGTCGCCGTGGGCCGCCCGGGCCCGAAGGGCTGGGAGACCGTGACCGAGGTGTCGATCAGCTCGGACCGTTTCGACGAGCTGGGCTACGACTTCGAACGGGACCGACCCGTCGTGCGCGGCAAGGTCGGGGCCGCCGAGGCGCGGCTGTTCCCGGTGAAGGACGCGGTGGACTACGCCGGACGGTGGCTCGCGGTGCACCGGCCGCGCGAGGAGGAGTAGCCGCACCCCCCGGTCCGGCCCACCGCGCGCCTACCTAGACTCTGGACCCATGCGAAGTGAGCCCGTGGTCCAGGTCCAGGCCCTGGTGAAGCGGTACGGCACGAAGACCGCGGTGGACGGGCTCGACCTGGTGGCCCGGGCGGGTGTGACCGCCGTGCTCGGCCCCAACGGGGCGGGCAAGACGACCACGGTCGAGACCTGCGAGGGGTACCGGAAGCCGGATTCCGGCACGGTGCGCGTCCTGGGCCTCGACCCGGTGAGACAGTCCGCCGACCTGCGGCCCCGCATCGGCGTGATGCTCCAGTCCGGCGGCGTCTACTCGGGCTCCCGGGCCGACGAGATGCTCCGCCACGTCGCCAGGCTGCACGCGCACCCGCTGGACGTGGACGCGCTGATCGAGCGGCTGGGGCTCGGCTCCTGCGGCCGTACGACGTACCGGCGGCTGTCCGGCGGGCAGCAGCAGCGGCTCGCCCTGGCCATGGCCGTGGTCGGGCGACCGGAACTGGTCTTCCTCGACGAACCCACCGCCGGGCTCGACCCCCAGGCCCGCCACGCCACCTGGGACCTCGTCCGGGAGCTGCGGGCGGACGGCGTCTCGGTGATCCTCACCACCCACTCCATGGACGAGGCCGAGCAGCTCGCCGACGACGTGGCGATCATCGACGCCGGCCAGGTCATCGCCCACGGCTCCCCGGAGGAGCTGTGCCGGGGCGGCGCCGAGAACACGCTCCGTTTCACGGGCCGGCCCGGCCTCGACGTGGGCTCGCTGCTGAAGGCCCTGCCCGCCGACTGCTCGGCCGCCGAGCTGACGCCGGGTTCCTACCGGGTCGTCGGCAAGGTCGACCCGCAACTGCTCGCGACGGTCACCTCCTGGTGCGCCCAGCACGGCGTGATGCCGGAGCGGATCTCGGTCGAGCGGCACACCCTCGAGGACGTCTTCTTGGAGCTCACCGGCAAGGAGCTGCGCTCATGACCGCCACCGGCACCGGGATGTACACGCCGAAGCCCGGCGCGGCCCCGCTCCCCCGCATGATCGCGGCCCAGGCCGCGCTCGAGACGAAGATGCTGCTGCGCAACGGCGAGCAGCTGCTGCTGACCGTCGTCATCCCGACCCTGCTCCTGGTGCTCTTCAGCACCGTGGACATCGTCGACACCGGCTCCGGCGAGGCGGTCGACTTCCTCGCGCCCGGCATCCTCGCGCTCGCGGTGATGTCGACGGCGTTCACCGGCCAGGCCATCGCCACCGGCTTCGAGCGCCGCTACGGCGTGCTGAAGCGGCTCGCGTCCTCGCCCCTGCCCCGCTGGGGCCTGATGACGGCGAAGACGCTGTCCGTCCTGGTCACCGAGATCCTCCAGGTGATCCTGCTGACGGTGATCGCCTTCGCCCTCGGCTGGTCGCCGCAGGGCAACCCGGTCGCCGTCCTGCTGCTCCTGGTCCTCGGCACGGCGGCCTTCTCGGGCCTGGGCCTGCTGATGGCCGGGACGCTGAAGGCCGAGGCGACGCTGGCCGCGGCCAACCTGGTGTTCCTGCTGCTGCTCGTCGGCGGCGGGGTCGTCGTGCCGCTGGACAAGTTCCCCGTCGGCGCCCAGGACGTGCTGGGCCTGCTGCCGATCGCGGCCCTGTCCGACGGGCTGCGGGACGTGCTCCAGCACGGCGCCGGGATGCCCTGGGGCGACCTCGGGATCCTGGCCGTCTGGGCGGTCGTGGGGCTGGCGGCGGCCGGGAAGTTCTTCCGCTGGGAGTAGGAGGGGTGTCCTGTGACGGACCCTCGTGAAAGCGTGCACAAGCGGCGGCCTACGATGGTCGGCGTGCCAAACGTGACCCGCGCCGACGCCAAGGCCGCCCTGCGCAACCCGCTCGCCTTCATCGCCGAGCGCTGGACCCCGGAACCCCGGACGGTCCGGCGTGCGGCCCTCACCGCGCTCCTGATGTCGGTGATCATCGTCGTCACCGGTGGCGCGGTGCGGCTGACCGGCTCGGGCCTGGGCTGCCCTACCTGGCCCAAGTGCACCGACGACTCGCTCACCGCCACCAGCGAGATGGGCTTCCACGGCGCCATCGAGTTCGGCAACCGCATGCTGACGTACGTGCTGTGCGCGGCCGTCGGCTGGGCGATCATCGCCGCGCGCTCGCAGAAGCCGTACCGTCGCGGTCTGGTCCGGCTGGGCTGGGCGCAGTTCTGGATCGTGATGAGCAACGCGATCCTCGGCGGCATCGTGGTGCTGGTCGGTCTCAACCCGTACACGGTCGCGGCGCACTTCGTGGCGACGTCCGCGCTCATCGCCGTGGCCACGGTGATGTGGCAGCGCACCCGGGAGGGTGACGCGGCACCGCGTCCGCTGGTCGGCAGGGCCGTGCAGCAGCTGGTGTGGTTCCTGACCGCGGCGGCCGTCCTGCTCATCCTGGTCGGCACGGTCGTCACCGGCGCGGGCCCGCACGCGGGCGACTCCAGCGAGGTCGAGCGGATGCCGGTCGACTGGGAGACGGTCAGCAAGCTGCACGCCGTGCTGGCCTGGATCGTGGTGACACTGACGTTCGCCCTGTGGTTCGTCCTCAAGGCCGTCGACGCGCCGAGGAACCCGCTGAACCGCACCCGCGAGCTGTTCCTGATCCTGCTCGCGCAGGGCGTCATCGGCTACGTCCAGTACTTCACGGACCTGCCCGAGGTCCTGGTCGGCCTGCACATGCTCGGCTCGGCCGTGATGTGGATCTGGGTGCTGCGGGTGGTGATGTCGCTGCGGGAGCGGCCGGAGGCTGCCGTGGACCTGCCCGGTCCCACGGCCGAGGCCACCCTGACGAAGGCCTAGTCGAGCCCGTACACCCGTCGCGCGTTCTCCGACGCGAGCATGCCCGCCACCCGTTGGGCGTCGGCGAGTGACCAGGCGCCCTCGGCCACCCAGGTGCCGAGCACCCGGCCGAGTGCCTCGCGGAACAGGCGGGCGCCCACCACGTGCAGTTCGGGCAGGCCCTGAGCGCCGGTGGAGAAGAGGATCTTGCCGAAGGGGGCCAGCTCCAGGATCTCCGCGAGGACAGTCGCGGCCCGGGCGCCCGTGCGGACCAGGGCGGCGCCGCAGTCGACGTGGACGTGCGGGAAGACGCCGGCGAGATGGGCGGCGTGCCGGTGGTACGGGTAGCCGTGCAGCAGCACGAGGTCTGTGCCCAGGCCGGCCGTGGCCCGCACGAAGTCCGTCAGCAGCACCGGGTCCGTACGGTCGATCCGCAGCCCCGGCGCGCCGAGCCCCGCGTGCAGCTGGAGCGGCAGGCCGGAGGCGACGGCGCTCCACAGCAGATGCCGC
Organism: Streptomyces sp. WAC04114; assembly: GCF_019733245.1. NCBI lineage: Bacteria > Bacillati > Actinomycetota > Actinomycetes > Kitasatosporales > Streptomycetaceae > Streptomyces > Streptomyces sp. WAC04114. The sequence continues at coordinate 12,856 of NZ_JAIGQA010000124.1, read as the reverse complement.
AGCAGCACCGGGTCGCTCAGCTCCCCGCCGACCCCGCGCCCGGCGAGCCAGCGGCCGGCCGCCCCGCGCACCTCCCCCGGCCCGGGCGGCTCCGGCGCGAGCGCGAGGCCGTGCCGTACGCCTGCGACCGAGGTGAAGGCGACGGCGTCGGCGGCGGCCGCGTGCACCGACTCGGCGAGGTTGGCGAGGAAGGACTCGACGGTCCCGGAGGTGTCGGCGACCTGCTCGGCGAGGAGTTCCAGGCGCACGATCTCCCGGGCCTCGGCGGCCCCGGCGGAGGCCAGCTCGCCGGGTTCCGTCAGATCGCCGGGGAGGCCGGTGTCGACCAGGTACGTGGTGATGCCGCTGCCGCGCAGGAGCCGGCGGCCGGACTCGATGACGCCCAGTTCCCGGCGCCGGGCCAGGTAGCGGGCGGGCGCGCAGTGCGGTTCGAGGCCGAGCAGGGGTGGGCACCAGCGCCGCACGGCGAAGCCGGTCTGGGTGTCGAAGAGGGTGGTGCCGGGGGCGGGTGGGCCCTCGGTGCGGCTGAGGTGAGCCTCGAAGGTACCGAGGCCCAGCTCCGTGCGGAGCACTCCGTGGCAGTACTGGTCCACCAGTGACGGCGTTTCGATCATCCGGGCCTCCCGGTGTGGACCCTGTTGTTCTCAAGGGTCCTAACGGGTGAACCGGGTTCGAGGTCGCGGTCGGAGGGGGTGCGGGTGATTCGGCGACCGCGGGCGGAGCGTGGCGTGTCGCGCCCACGCGGCGGAGCCGCACATCGATACAGCCCCGCGCCCCCTGATGGGTCAGCCGTTCTTCGGGCCGCCTACCTGGATCCCGGCCATCCGGCTCCACTCATAGCGGCCCGTCTTCACCTTCGCCGCGAATTCGCCGTCGAAGGACTCGTGGGTCGTGATGCCCGACTTCTCCACGGCCTGCACGGCGATCTCGTGGGAGGGGGCGACCAGGTCGCCCCAGTTGCCGTCCTCGCCGACCAGGACGATGCGGGCGCCGCGCTCGCCGAGGTAGGCGACCTGGCCCTCGGCGCCGCCGTGGGCCTTGGAGAAGGAGGAGATCTGCTTGGCCAGCCGGGCCACCTTGCGCTCGGCCTTGGGGTCAACCTGCTGCGTGTCTGCCATGACCAGGATGCTACTCAGCAGTAGATCGACTGGCGAGGGCAGGGGCCTGTGACGTACGTCCGTGCGTCAGCGCAGGAACGGGTCGACCGCGACCGCCACGAACAGCAGCGAGACGTAGGTGATCGACCAGTGGAACAGGCGCATCTCCTTCAGCTTCGCGCCCGTCACCTCCGCCTTCGCGCGGTTCTGCAGGCCGTGCGCCTCCCAGAGCCAGAAGCCGCCCGCCAGCAGCGCGACCGAGGTGTAGAACCAGCCGGTGTAGCCCAGCGGGGTCAGCAGGAGCGAGACGGCGACCATGACCCAGCTGTAGATCACGATCTGCTTGGCGACCACCTTGTTGGAGGCGACCACCGGCAGCATGGGCACACCCACGCGCGCGTAGTCCTCCTTGACCTTCATGGACAGCGGCCAGTAGTGCGGCGGCGTCCAGAAGAACATGACCATGAAGAGGATGACCGGTGCCCACGACATCGAGTTCGTGACCGAGGACCAGCCGATCAGCACCGGCAGGCAGCCGGCGATGCCGCCCCACACGATGTTCTGCGAGGTACGGCGCTTGAGGATCATCGTGTAGACGACCACGTAGAAGAGGAGCGCGCCGAGGGCGAGCCAGGCGCTCAGCCAGTTCACCGTGAGGCCGAAGAGCAGGGTGGACGTGATGGCCAGCGTGATGCCGAAGACCAGGCACTCGCGCGGGCTGACCATGCCGGTGACCAGCGGGCGCTGCGAGGTGCGGTCCATCAGCGCGTCGATGTCGCGGTCGATGTACATGTTGAGCGCGTTGGCGCCGCCCGCGGACAGGTAGCCGCCCAGGCACGTCAGCAGCACCAGCGTCAGGTCGGGCACGCCCTGCTGCGCCAGGAACATCACCGGCACCGTCGTGATCAGCAGCAGCTCGATGATCCGCGGCTTGGTGAGAGCCACGAATGCCATGACACGGGCCCCGAGCGGCCGGTGGGCCGGGCTCTGGTCCGTCCCGGTCATCCCCGCTGGACGGGATTCAACGGCCGTCACGCACACCCCTACAGAGACATCCCAGCAAGCCTCACCGCTGTGAAGTCCCGGTAAAGGCTCGCGCGTACCACGCCACTTTAGACGTTGCCCAGACTCGGACATTCGCGGGGGTCGGGTCGTGTTGGCGGACGGCTTCGGAAGGGCGCTCCGAAGCTCGATTGAGCACCCGGATGAGCGGCTCCGTATTCACCTGTCGAATGCGGTACCGCCCAGTCAGGAGGCGGATCGGGATCAGTCCCGGCACTCTGGAGTGACTCGAAAAAACGCACGTCCCACGGGGGTAGGCTCGACTGCGGCCGGTGGGCGCCCCGATACACCGGCATCCGACATGTGGAGAGGAGCCCTGACCCAGGGTGAGCACCAAGCCGACCACCACAGACCTCGAGTGGACCGAGTTGGACCAGCGGTCCGTCGACACCGCGCGTGTCCTGGCCGCCGATGCCGTACAGAAGGTCGGTAACGGCCATCCGGGTACGGCGATGAGCCTGGCGCCTGCCGCCTACACCCTCTTCCAGAAGGTGATGCGGCACGACCCGGCGGACGCCGACTGGGTCGGGCGGGACCGCTTCGTGCTGTCCGCCGGCCACTCGTCCCTGACCCTCTACACCCAGCTGTACCTGGCCGGCTTCGGCCTGGAGCTGGACGACCTGAAGTCCTTCCGCACCTGGGGCTCGAAGACCCCCGGCCACCCCGAGTACGGGCACACGACCGGTGTGGAGACGACGACCGGCCCGCTCGGCCAGGGTGTCGCCAACGCGGTGGGCATGGCGATGGCCGCCCGCTACGAGCGCGGCCTGTTCGACCCGGAGGCCGCCGAGGGCGAGTCGCCGTTCGACCACTTCATCTACTGCATCGCCGGTGACGGCTGCCTCCAGGAGGGCATCTCCGCCGAGGCGTCCTCCCTCGCGGGCCACCAGAAGCTCGGCAACCTGGTCCTGCTGTGGGACGACAACCACATCTCGATCGAGGGCGACACCGAGACGGCCGTGTCCGAGGACACGGTGAAGCGGTACGAGGCGTACGGCTGGCACGTGCAGCGGGTGGCGCCGAAGCCGGACGGCGACCTGGACCCGCACGCGCTCTACGACGCGATCGAGGCGGCCAAGGCGGTCACCGACCGGCCGTCGTTCATCGCGATGCGCTCGATCATCGCCTGGCCCGCCCCGAACGCGCAGAACACCGAGGCGGCACACGGCTCGGCGCTGGGTGACGACGAGGTGGCCGCGACCAAGCGCGTGCTCGGCTTCGACCCGGAGCAGTCCTTCGAGGTCTCCGACGAGGTCATCTCGCACACCCGCAAGGCGCTGGAGCGGGGCCAGGCGGCCCGCGCGGTGTGGGAGAAGGCGTACCAGCAGTGGCGGGACAACAACCCCGAGCGCGCCGCGGAGTACGACCGGATCGCCAAGGGTGAGCTGCCCACCGGCTGGGAGGAGAAGATCCCGGTCTTCGAGGTCGGCAAGGGTGTCGCCACGCGCGCCGCGTCCGGCAAGATCCTGCAGGCGCTCGGCGCGGTCATCCCGGAGCTGTGGGGCGGCTCGGCCGACCTGGCCGGTTCCAACAACACCACGATCGACAAGACCAGCTCCTTCCTCCCGGCGGACAACCCGCTCCCGGAGGCGAACCCGTACGGCCGCACGATCCACTTCGGCATCCGCGAGCACGCGATGGCCGCGGAGATGAACGGCATCGCGCTGCACGGCAACACCCGCATCTACGGCGGCACCTTCCTGGTGTTCTCCGACTACATGCGCAACGCGGTGCGGCTGTCGGCGCTGATGCACCTGCCGGTGACGTACGTGTGGACGCACGACTCCATCGGTCTCGGTGAGGACGGCCCGACGCACCAGCCGGTCGAGCACCTCGCCGCGCTGCGGGCCATCCCGGGTCTGAACATCGTGCGCCCGGCGGACGCCAACGAGACCGCGATCGCCTGGCGCGAGATTCTGGGGCGCTGGACGAAGGAGTTCGGCAAGGGGCAGCCGCACGGTCTGGCGCTGACCCGTCAGGGTGTGCCGACGTACGAGCCCAACGAGGATGCCGCGCGCGGCGGTTACGTCCTGTTCGAGGCCGAGGGCGGCGAGCCCGAGGTCATCCTGATCGCCACCGGCTCCGAGGTGCACGTCGCTGTCGAGGCGCGCGAGCAGCTCCAGGGCGCCGGCGTGCCCACGCGCGTGGTGTCCATGCCGTCGGTGGAGTGGTTCGAGCAGCAGGACCAGGGGTACCGGGACAGCGTCCTGCCGCCGTCCGTCCGCGCCCGTGTCGCGGTCGAGGCCGGAATCGGCCTCACGTGGCACAAGTACGTGGGGGACGCCGGCCGCATCGTTTCCCTGGAGCACTTCGGTGCTTCGGCCGACGGCAAAGTCCTCTTCCGCGAGTTCGGCTTCACTCCCGAGAACGTGGCCGCCGCCGCGCGGGAATCGATCGCCGCGGCTCAGCGCTGACGCTCACATACGACACGTAGGAGATGGAATTTCCATGACAGACGCACTCAAGCGCCTCTCCGAGGAGGGCGTCGCGATCTGGCTGGACGACCTGTCGCGCAAGCGGATCACGTCCGGCAACCTCGCCGAGCTGATCGACCAGCAGCACGTCGTGGGCGTCACCACCAACCCGTCGATCTTCCAGAAGGCGATCTCGCAGGGCGACGGCTACGACACGCAGCTGACCGACCTCGCCGCCCGCAAGGTCACCGTCGAAGAGGCCATCCGCATGATCACGACGGCGGACGTCCGCGACGCCGCCGACATCCTGCGCCCGGTCTTCGACGCCACCGGCGGCAAGGACGGCCGGGTCTCGATCGAGGTCGACCCGCGCCTGGCGCACAACACGCGGGCGACGGTCGCCGAGGCCAAGCAGCTCGCCTGGCTGGTGGACCGGCCCAACACGCTCATCAAGATCCCGGCGACCGAGGCGGGCCTCCCGGCCATCGCCGAGACCATCGGGCTGGGCATCAGCGTCAACGTCACGCTGATCTTCTCCCTGGAGCGCTACCGCCTGGTCATGGACGCGTTCCTGGAGGGCCTGGAGAAGGCCAAGGAGCGCGGCCTGGACCTGTCGCAGATCCACTCCGTGGCGTCGTTCTTCGTGTCCCGCGTGGACACCGAGATCGACAAGCGGCTCGACGCGCTGGGCACCGACGAGGCCAAGGCCGCGCGCGGCAAGGCCGGCGTCGCCAACGCCCGGCTGGCCTACGAGGCGTACGAGGAGGTCTTCTCCTCGGACCGCTGGAGCGCCCTGGAGAAGGCGGGCGCCAACAAGCAGCGTCCGCTGTGGGCGTCCACCGGGGTGAAGGACAAGGCGTACAAGCCCACCCTGTACGTCGACGAGCTGGTGGCGCCCAACACGGTGAACACCATGCCGGAGGCGACCCTGTTCGCCACGGAGGAGCAGGGTGAGATCCGCGGCAACACCATCGCCGGCACCTACGAGCAGGCCCGCGCCGACCTCGACGCGGTCGAGAAGCTCGGGATCAAGTACGACGACGTGGTGCGGCTGCTGGAGGAAGAGGGCGTCCAGAAGTTCGAGGACTCCTGGATCGACCTGCTGAAGTCGACCGAGGCCGAGCTCAAGCGCCTCGCCCCCTCGGAGGGCTGAACAGGTGTCGAGCAGCAACCCGCTGCGTGACCCCGCGGACCGACGGCTCCCGCGTATCGCGGGGCCGTCGGGCCTGGTCATCTTCGGCGTCACGGGCGACCTGTCCCGCAAGAAGCTCATGCCCGCCGTGTACGACCTCGCCAACCGGGGTCTGCTGCCGCCGGGCTTCTCCCTGGTGGGCTTCGCCCGCCGCGAGTGGGCGCACGAGGACTTCGCACAGGAGGTCCACGACGCGGTCAAGGAGCACGCCCGCACGCCCTTCCGCGAGGAGGTCTGGCAGCAGCTCATCCAGGGCATGCGCTTCGTGCAGGGCACGTTCGACGACGACGACGCCTTCGAGCGGCTGCGCTCCACGATCGACGAGCTCGACAAGGCACAGGGCACGGGCGGCAACTTCGCCTTCTACCTGTCCGTGCCGCCGTCGGCCTTCCCGGTGGTCATCCAGCAGCTGAAGAAGCACCGGCTGGCCGACCAGCAGGGCGGCTCCTGGCGGCGCGCGGTCATCGAGAAGCCCTTCGGTCACGACCTGAAGTCGGCCGAGGAGCTCAACAAGGTCGTCCACGAGGTGTTCGCCCCGGAGCAGGTCTTCCGGATCGACCACTACCTGGGCAAGGAGACCGTCCAGAACATCCTGGCGCTGCGCTTCGCCAACACGATGTTCGAGCCGATCTGGAACCGGTCCCTCGTGGACCATGTGCAGATCACCATGGCCGAGGACATCGGCATCGGCGGCCGGGCCGGCTACTACGACGGCATCGGCGCCGCCCGTGACGTCATCCAGAACCACCTCCTCCAGCTCTTGGCGCTCACCGCCATGGAGGAGCCCTCCTCCTTCGACGCGGACGCGCTGGCCGCCGAGAAGACCAAGGTGCTCGGTGCCGTGCGGCTGCCGAAGGACATGGGCCGGGAGACCGTACGCGGCCAGTACGCGGCCGGGTGGCAGGGCGGCGTGAAGGTGCGCGGCTACCTCGAGGAGGACGGCATCAACGCCTCCTCGAAGACGGACACCTACGCCGCAATCAAGCTGGAGATCGACAACCGCCGCTGGGCGGGCGTCCCCTTCTACCTGCGCACCGGCAAGCGGCTGGGCCGCCGGGTGACGGAGATCGCCGTGGTCTTCCAGCGGGCCCCGCACTCCCCCTTCGACTCCACGGCCACCGAGGAGCTCGGCTCCAACGCGATCGTCATCCGCGTCCAGCCGGACGAGGGTGTCACGGTCCGCTTCGGCTCGAAGGTGCCGGGCACCTCGATGGAGATCCGGGACGTGTCGATGGACTTCGCGTACGGCGAGTCCTTCACGGAGTCCAGCCCCGAGGCGTACGAGCGTCTGATCCTGGACGTCCTGCTCGGTGACTCCAACCTCTTCCCGCGTACCGAGGAGGTCGAGCTGTCCTGGAAGATCCTCGACCCGATCGAGCAGTACTGGGACAAGAACGGCAAGCCCGCCCAGTACCAGGCCGGTACCTGGGGGCCCGTCGAGGCGGACGAGATGCTCGCACGAGACGGACGGAGCTGGCGCAGGCCATGAAGATTGACCTCACGGACACCACGGCCAGCAAGATCAACAAGGCGCTGGTCCAGGGCCGCCGGGCGATCGGCACCCCGGCGGTCGGCATGGTGCTCACGCTCGTCATCGTCACGGACGAGGAGAACGCCTACGACGCGCTGAAGGCCGCGAGCGACGCCGCGCACGAGCATCCCTCGCGCACGCTCGTGGTCATCAAGCGTGTCTCCCGCTCGCCCCGCGACCGCACACAGTCCCGGCTGGACGCCGAGGTACGGGTCGGCGCGGACGCGGGCACCGGCGAGACGGTCGTGCTCCGGCTGTACGGCGAGGTCGCGGACCACGCCCAGTCGGTCGTGCTGCCGCTGCTGCTGCCGGACGCCCCGGTAGTGGTGTGGTGGCCGGTGAACGCGCCGCTCGAACCGGCGAAGGACCCCCTGGGTGCCCTCGCACAGCGCCGCGTCACCGACACATACGCCTCCGAGCAGCCGGTACGGGACCTGTCCACCCGGTCGAGGGCCTACACCCCCGGCGACACGGACCTGTCCTGGACCCGCATCACGCCCTGGCGCTCCATGCTGGCGGCGGCCCTCGACCAGGTCACCTGCGAGGTGCGGGCCGTCGAGGTGGAGGGCGAGGAGTTCAACCCGAGCTGTGAGCTGCTGGCGATGTGGCTCGCGGACCGGCTGGACGTCCCCGTGAAGCGGTCGCTGTCCAGCGGGCCCGGCCTGACGGCGGTCCGGATGGACACCAACTGCGGCCCGATCAAGCTGGACCGTGCCGACGGATCCCTGGCGACGCTCTCCATCGAGGGCCAGCCGGACCGGGCGGTGGCGCTCAAGCGCCGGGAGACCGCCGAGCTGATGGCGGAGGAGCTGCGGCGGCTGGACCCGGACGACACCTACGCGTCGGCGCTGCGGTACGGGGTGGACCGGCTGAAGTCCCCGTCGTCGGCCGCGTCGGTGCCCAAAAGTGAGGGGCGAGCAGGACTCGCCCTCCCCGCTCCCGTTGAAAGGGCTGCGAAAGCGCCCGCTGCGGCAGCGACGGCGCAGGCACCGGTGAGGCGGGAACCGCCCGAGCTGGAACCGGTACGGAAGGCGACGACCAAGTGAGTACGGCACCGCAGCTGGTCGTGCACCGCGACAAGGAGCTGATGGCGCAGGCCGCGGCGGCCCGGCTGATCACCAGGATCGTGGACGCGCAGGCCTCCCGGGGCTCGGCGTCCGTGGTCCTGACGGGCGGCCGCAACGGCAACGGCCTGCTGGCCGCGCTGGCCGCGGCGCCCGCCCGGGACGCCATCGACTGGGGCCGGCTCGACCTCTGGTGGGGCGACGAGCGGTTCCTGCCCGAGGGTGACCCCGAGCGCAACGTCACCCAGGCGAGGGAGGCTCTGCTCGACTCGGTGCCGCTCGATCCGAAGCGGGTGCACGCGATGCCCGCGTCGGACGGGCCGCACGGAAGCGACGTGGACGCGGCGGCCGCCGCGTACGCGGAGGAGCTGGCAGCGGCGGCGGGCCCGGAGAATCACGGGCCCGTGCCCACGTTCGACGTGCTGATGCTGGGCGTCGGGCCGGACACGCATGTCGCGTCGCTGTTCCCGGAACTGCCGGCGGTCCGGGAGACCGACCGCACGGTGGTCGGCGTCCACGGCGCGCCCAAGCCGCCGCCGACCCGGGTGACCCTGACACTGCCCGCGATCCGGGCGGCCCGTGAGGTGTGGCTGCTGGCCGCGGGCGAGGACAAGGCCCAGGCGGCGGCGATCGCCCTGTCGGGAGCGGGAGAGATCCAGGCCCCGGCGGCGGGGGCGTACGGCAGGAGCCGGACCCTGTGGCTCCTGGACGGGGCAGCGGCTTCCCAACTGCCGCGTTCGCTGTATCCACCGGCATCACCGTGAACGCACTCGGGCCCCCACTTCGTGGCGAAGTGGGGGCCCGAAACGCAGGTGCTACTTGACCGAACCGGCCATCACGCCCTGCACGAAGTGCCGTTGGAAGGCGAAGAACACGACCACCGGAACCACCAGGGACACGAACGCCCCCGGTGCCAGCACATCGATGTTGCTGCCGAACTGGCGTATCTGGGACTGAAGTTCCACCGTCAGCGGCTGCGAGGAACTGTCCGCGAACAGCAGCGCCACCAGCATGTCGTTCCACACCCACAGGAACTGGAAGATCGCCAGGGAGGCGATCGCCGGCCGCCCCACGGGCAGGACGAGACGCGTGAAGATGCGCCACTCGGTGCCGCCGTCCATGCGCGCGGCCTCCAGCATCTCCTTCGGCATCTCGGCGAAGTAGTTGCGGAGCAGGAACACCGCGAACGGCAGGCCGTAGGCCACGTGGAAGAGGACCACACCGGGGATCGTGCCGAACAGGCCGAGCTGCCCGAAGAGTTTGGCGACCGGCAGCAGACCGATCTGCACGGGCACCACCAGCAGCGCGACCACGACCAGGAAGATCGCCTCCCGCCCGGGGAAGTCCAGCCACGCGAAGGCGTACCCCGCGAGCGCCGCGACGACCACGACCAGCACGGTCGTCGGCACCGATATCAGCACCGTGTTCCAGAACGCCTGTGTGATCCCGGCGTTGCCCAGCAGCGACGAGTAGTTGTCGAAGGACAGCTGCCCGGGACTGGAGAACACCGTCCACCAGCCGCCCTTGGCCGTGTCCTCGGCGGACCGCAGCGAGGACAGGAACAGTCCGGCCAGGGGCGTCATCCACACCAGGCCGATCAGCACCAGAAAGGCTTGGACGGCCCCGTTGCCCAACCCGCGCCGGACCGCGTTCATCGCTGACTCCTTCGGAAGCGGCGGACGTTGAACACCATGGCCGGGACGACCAGCAGCAGCAGGAGTACGCCGAGCGCGCTGCCGAGCCCCTGGTTGTTGCCGCCGCCGAACGACACCAGCCACATCTGCGTCGCGAGGACGGTCGCGTCCTCCTGCACGGGACCGGGCGCGATGATGTAGACGAGGTCGAAGACCTTCATCACGTTGATGACGAGGGTGATGAAGACGACCGACAGCACCGGTGCCAGCAGCGGCACGGTGATCCGCCGGAAGATCTGCCACTCGTTCGCGCCGTCCATCCGCGCCGCCTCCAGGGCGTCCCGCGGCAGCGTCGACAGGCCCGCTCCGATCAGCACCATGGCGAAGCCGGTCCAGATCCACAGGTACGCGCCGATGATCGCCGGGGTGACCAGCGCCGGCCCGAGCCAGGAGACGCCCTCGTAGGGCTGGGCGAAGTTCGACGCCGGCAGTCTCACCTCGTAGGAGCCCGATGCGAGGCCCTCGAAGCGGAAGGAGCCGTCGGCGGCCGTGGTGGTCGAGGCGATCGCCTCGCCGTCGCGGACCGCCTCGACCTTCATCTCCGGCAGTCCGCTCTCCCGCCGGTCGACCTTGCCCTGCTCCCCTCCCCCGCCGGGGGTGAAGTCCAGGTAGACGACACCGCGCAGTTCGTCGGCGGCGGCCTTGCGACCCGCCGCCGCGTACGCCGGCTCGGCCCCGCCCGGCAGGTCGCCGGGCCGCACACCGACCAGGCCCAGCGCCACCGCGTCCCCGGGCGCCACGCTCGTACTCGTGCGGTACGAGCCGTCCTTGTCCTTCGTCAGGCCCTGGGCGTCACGCGCCCGGGCCGTCGGGTAGGAGGACTCCTCCTTGAAGGCGTCGTGGACGGAGACGACGGCGGCGTTGAGCACGCCCTTGTCGGGGTCCTCGTCGTAGGCGAGCCGGAAGATGATGCCGGCGGCGAGGAAGGAGACCGCCATCGGCATGAACAGGAGCAGCTTGAAGGCCGTGGCCCAGCGGACCTTCTCCACCAGGACGGCGAGGATCAGCCCGAGGCCGGTGAGCAGGGCCGGGGCGATGACGACCCAGATGGCCGTGTTGCGGACGGCCTTGAGGGTCGCCGGGTCGCGGAACATCTCGGCGTAGTTGTCACCGCCGACGAAGCTCGTCCCGGAGGCGTCGAAGAAGCTGCGGCCGATGCTGAACAGCACGGGGTAGACGACGAGCGCGCCGAGCAGCAGCAGTGCGGGGAGCACGAACAGCAGGGCGATGATCTTCCCGCGCCGGCGCAGTCGCCGGGTGCGGTCGGCGACCGGGCCGGGCGGTGGGGAGCTCGTGTCTTTCACGAGGGTCGCTGTCATGGCGTATCAGTCCTGGTACGCCTTGGCCGCCGCGGCCTCCAGCTTCGCCGCGGTGCCCTTCGGGTCGGACGGGTCGCGCAGGAAGTCCTGGAGGAGCTTCCACTCGCCGGCGCCCTTCGTGCCGCCGAAGGCAGCCGGGGCCTGGTCGGACATGTCGAAGCGGACCGAGTCCCCGGCCTCGACGAGGGACTTGGCGGTGGCGCGGGTGACGTCGTCGCCGTAGGAGGCGAGATCGAGCTTCTTGTTCGGGGAGAGGAAGCCGCCGGCCTCGGCCCACACCGCGGAGGCTTCGGGGGTCGACAGGTACTCCAGGAGGGCCTGGGCGGCCTTCTGGTTCTTGCCGTCCTTGAGGACGACGGCGGCGTCACCGCCGCTGACGACCGGCGCCTCGCCGCCGCCGACCGCCGGGAACGGGAAGAAGTTGGCGTCCTGGCCGACCTTCTTGCCGAACTGGTCCTTGGCGACACCGGCGACGAAGTCACCCTCGTAGACCATGCCGGCCTCGGGCTCGGGGCCGAACACCTTCTCCACCGAGCCGGGGAAGTCGGTGTTCAGGGCGCCCTTCTGGCCGCCGGCGATGAGCTGCTTGTCCTTGAAGAGCTTGCCGAGGGTGGTGAGGGCGTCGACGACGGACGCGTCGGTCCACTTCAGCTTGTGGGCGGCGAGGGCGTCGTACTTCTCGGGGCCGGCCTGGGAGAGGTAGACGTTCTCGAACCAGTCGGTGAGGGTCCAGCCGTCCTGTCCGGCGACGGAGAACGCGGCGAGGCCGGAGTCGGACACGGTCTTCCCGGCCTTGAGCATGTCGTCGTAGGACTTCGGGGGCTTCACGCCGGCCTGCTCGAGGGCGTCGGGGCTGTACCAGACGGTCGACTTGTGGGCGGCCTTGAAGTACAGGCCGTAGAGGGTGCCGTCGACGCTGCCGTACGTCTTCCACACGGGGGCGTAGCCCGCGTCGACGGCCTGCTCGGTCTTCTTCGACAGCGGCTTGAGCCAGCCCTTCTGCGCGAACTGCTTGAGGACGCCGACCTGGGGGACCATCACGACGTCGGGGGCGTTGCCGCCCTCGATCTTGCTGCCGACGACGGTGGAGACGTTGTCGCCGGTGGACGTGAACTGCGTCTTGGCGCCGGTCTTCTCGGTGAAGGCGTCGAGCACCTTCTGGAAGTTCTTCTGCTCGGTGCCGGACCAGACGCCGGCCACGGTGACCGACTGGCCGCTGAGCGCCTTGTCGCCGCCGCCGGACGAGACGGGTCCGCCGCCGCAGGCGGTGGCGCCGAGCGCCAGGACGAGAGCGGTGCAGCCGGTGAGCAGGGTGGTACGTCGTCGCATCATCGTTGATGTCCCTTCGGAGGGTTCGCTTGCGGAGGTTCGCTTGCGCGGATGTCGCTTACGCGGGGGTCGCTGTCGGGGTGTTCAGGAACGGATCCACCAGGCGGCCGTCGAGCCGGAGAGCACTCCGGACGGGCAGGGGCCGCTGGCGAGC
>NZ_JAIGQA010000123.1:0-25611 GCF_019733245.1 Streptomyces sp. WAC04114 | reverse complement strand
GTGCTGGGGGGGGAGGCAGTCCGGTTCCTGGCGGGGCCGGGCGACACGCGGCTCCATGGAGCTTCCGGCGGGCCCGCTCCCGCCGCCCCGCCTGAGGCGCCGTCCTACGCTGTCGGAGTGTGGGAACCACCCGTCCGGGTGCGTGTAGCCCGCACCCGTGGCGCCCCCTCCTCCGGCACCGGTCCCGGGGCGTCCTCGGCGGAGGCGCCCCGGGACCAGGCCGCCGCGTACTCCTCGGCTCCCAGGGACGCGCGCCCCCGTCGCTCGGCGGCGAGGTGCGCCTCGTGGAACGGGCGCAGGCCGATCAGCGCCACCCCCGTGTCCCGGCGCATGCGGTGGGCGGCGCCGAGGAGCCACGCCGCGCGGGTGCCGTCGCCGGTGGCCGCCACCGCCCACGCCAGTGTCTCCAGGCCCCAGACCGGACCCCAGCTGTCCCCGATCGCCCGCTGCCGCGCCAGGGCCCGCTGCAGGGGCACCAGGGCTCGCTGCGCTTCGCCGTGTCGCAACTCCACGAGTCCCGAGCACCACTGGGCCCAGGTGCGGGCCCATTCGGCTCCGCTCGCCTCGGCCTCGGCGACGTACACGTCCCGAGCCGAGGAGGCCGAGGCGGGGGTACCGAGGAACGCCTCTGCCATCGCCCACAGCATCGTCGCCATGTGCCGCGTCGCCGTCCTGCCCCGCGGCACGGAACCGGCTTCGCGCCTCGGCCAGCAACGCGCGGCTGGCCGGGTCGCCGCGGACCAGCATGGCGTGCGCTCCCTCGATGTACGTCACCGGCGCCGTCGAGGGGCCGTCGGGCAGTTCCCGGGCCACGGCACGGCATTCGGCCAGGAACGTCTCGGCCGCGGGGTTGTCTCCCTGGCAGAGCGCGATCCACGCCTTCATCGCCAGCGCGCCGGCGGTCGGCGCCGGTGCTCTCGTGGTCGCTGACGTCGAGGGATCCCCCGTGGCGAGCAGCCGTTCCAGCCAGTGCCGGCCCTCCCCCAGCGTGCTGCTGAAGAACCAGCACCGCGTGCGGGCCAGGTTGACCGCGATCTCCAGTCCGTCACCCGCCAGGTCGGGTCGGCTCGCGCAGTAGTCGAGGGCGGTGCGGAGGTTGGGCAGGTCGGTGCGCAGCCGGACCAGCCAGTCGACTTCACGCGGCCCGCACCATGCCTGGCCGGCTCGTACGGCGGTCATCCGGTAGAACGCGCTGTGCCGCACCCGCAACCGTGTCGTGCCGCCTTCCTCCTGGAGCCGCTGCCGACCGTACTGGCGGATGGTCTCCAGCAGGCTGTACCTGGCCCGCTCACCGGAGCTGTTGACCGCCACGATCGACTTGTCGACCAGCCCGGCCAGCAGGTCGAGCACGTCCTCCCGGGGCACTCCCTCGCCCGCACAGACCGTTTCCGCCGCTTCCAGGTCGAAGCCGCCCGAGAACACGGACAGCCGGTTCCAGAGCAGCCGTTCGCCTTCGGTGCACAGGTCGTAGCTCCAGTCGACGATGCCGCGAAGGGTGTGGTGACCGCGGGCGGACGTGCGCGGCCTCGGCATGGACAGCAGGCGGAACCGGTCGTCGAGGCGCTCCAGGATCTCCTCGGCCGTCATCGCGCTCAGACGTACCGAGGCCAGTTCGATGGCGAGGGGGATGCCGTCCAGCCGCAGGCACAGCTGGGCCACCGCCTGGCGGTTGCGGGCGGTGAGCCGGAAGGCGGGGGCGGAGCCGGCGGCACGGTCCAGGAGGAGTCGTACGGCTTCGAAGGCGTTCACGGCACTCGGTCCTGGAGTCCACACATGGCTTTGAGCAACCCCCGACACCCCCGAAACCCCGGACAGCCGCACTCCACCTCCGGTCGGACGTCGCCCCCGGCGCCTCGCACCTCGGTGACCCTGGGCGAGCATCCGAGAGGGCAGGCGCGCCGCATGTGCGGCGCGGCAGGGTTCGCGGCCCGCGGCGACGGCTCCGGTCGCGCACTGTCCGAGCTGCTCGACCTGCTCGGTCCCGCGGCCCACCGCCCCCTCGGGGCCGGCCCGCCCTCACGCTCGTTCGTCTGCGACGACCACTCCCCCGCGGAGTTCTCGCTCGCCTTCTCGGCCGGGAGTCCGGTGTCCCTGCGCCTCCTGGTCGAACCCGGTTGCTCGGCAAGCACGCTCGAGGAGAACGGCCGCCTCCGCCGGCGGGCCCTGGAGGCACTGGCCGCACGCCGGGACTTCTCGACCGAACCGGTGCGCCGGGTCGAGGACTTGTTCTTCCCGTCCGCTATGCACGGCTTGTTCGCACTGTGGTGCGCGATGGAACTGCGGCAGGACCGGCCTGCGGGCCTCAAGGTGTACGTCAATCCGCAGGGCCCACGGGCGAGAGCGGTCCGCGCAGGTCACGCAGGAGGCACTGAACCGGTTCGGATTCGGCGGGGCCTGGCCCGCCCTCCGGGAACGGGCCATGCCCCGCGGCCCGGACAAGGACGAGCTCCTGTTCTTCGCACTCGATCTGGGCAGCTGGCACACGCCACGGGTGACGGTCTACGTCGCCCACCACGACATCACCGTCGCGCAGGCGCACACGGTGTCGCGCCTGCTGCCCGGGGAACCGGCGGAGCGGGTCGGCGAGTTCTGCCGCGTGGTCGCGGGCGATCCCGGACGCTTCGTCCACCGGCCGCTGGTGTCCTGCCTGTCCTACACCGAGCGGCACCGGGCGCTCCCGACCGGCTACACCGTGCACGTACCGGTCCGCGACTACGCACCGGACGACGAGGTCGCCCGGGACCGGGCCACGGCCGTACTGCGGCGCCACGGCATGGATCCCGGTGTCCTCGACTCCGCGTGGGCGGCGATGACGTCCCGTCGTCCGCGCGACGGGGTGGGACTGATTGATCGTACGTGTCCCTCGTGCAGGGCACCTGGCAACCGCCCCGGGTGAACGTCTACTTCTCGCCGGAGGCCTACACGGTCCGCCCTCCGCGCGCCACGAACCGTGTTCAGGAAGGGTGGGCGACGTAGTGGAGCCCTACAGGATCAAGGTCGTCGAGCCGATTCCGGTGACGACGCGAGCCCAGCGCGAACAGGCCCTGCGACGCGTGCACTTCAACCTGTTCGGGCTGCGGGCCGACGAGGTCACGATCGACCTCCTCACGGACTCCGGCACGGGTGCCCTGTCGGCAGCGCAGTGGGCCGCGGGCATGGCCGGTGACGAGTCCTACGCCGGATCACGGTCCTTCTACCACTTCAGGGACGTGGTCCGTGACCTGACCTCCTACCCCTGCGTCCTGCCCCTCCACCAGGGCCGGGCAGCGGAACGCATCCTCTTCTCCGCCCTGCTCACGCCGGGGCGGATCACGCTCAGCAACACCCACTTCGACACCACGCGCGCCAACGTCGAGCTGACCGGGACGAGAACGGTGCCCCGGTCACCGCGGCACCCTACGAGCTGGTCCGGCTCGCGCTTCCCCGCAGGACGTACGGCCTCGGGCACCTGAACTACATCGGCGAGGTCCTCGCGGCCACGCTCAAGGACAAGGAGCGGATCCCCGGCTACCGCCTGGTCGAACAGCCGCCGCTCCTGCGCCACTTCCGCTGCAAGCTGGAGCCGGTATGGGACTGAAAAACGGTGGTGCGTCTCCCGATGTGGCGGTGTGTGCCGTGTCACACCCCCAAAAGTCCGCCTAAGTTGTCTGCATCACAGCGGAAATGTCCATTTGGCGTCCATGCTCGAACCGGACGTCGGCCCCCGAAGTGGGGCCCAACGGCATTCTCTTGGGCACGAAGTTCAAAGTGACCCATGACACAGCCCTCGTGACATTCTCCCCGCCCCTCGGAAGGTGCTCCACCATGGCCGCATACCTCTGCCCGCCTGCCGTGATACACGGCGAGCATGCCGTGAAGACCAGCCAGATAGTGGCGGAGGTGAGCGGCCGGCACCCGAACGCGGCGTGGGCGCCGCGGATCGACGGCATCGCGGCCAGTACCGGCATACAGACCCGCGGATGGATGCTGCCCCTGGAGACCGCCGTCGCGCCAGGCAAGGGCAACGTCCTGCGCGCGGTCGGCGTCGAGCCGGCCCAAGAGGCCCTGGCCCGGGACGGGTTCACCCGGCAGGACGTGGACCGCGTGGTCGCAGCCCTGGAGACCGTACCCGCGGCCCAGACCGTCCAGGAACGCACCGCACCGGCCTGGGAAGCCGTGCAGGCCTACGGGGAGCGCGCGGCGCGCGGGGCCCTGCAGATCGCCGGGCTGGACCCGGCGGACGTCGACTGCCTGATCACCAGTCACTCCACCACCCCGGCACTGCCGGGTCTGGACATGTCCCTGGCCAACAGGCTGTCGCTCCGCAGCGACGCGACGCTGTTGCCGGCCACGCAGTGGGCCTGCATCGCGGGGACCCGCTCCCTGGCGCTGGCGGCCGACCTCGTGGCCGCCGACCCCGACCGGGTCGTCCTCGTCGTCATCTCGGAGGCCCTGAGCACCACCTACCAGCCCGCGGACGACACCCTCGAGTCCCTGATCGTCCGGTTGCTGTTCGCGGACACCGCCGTCGCCGCGGTGGTCACGGGCCGCCCGAAGCCCGAGTCGGTGCTGCGGCTGGACGCCGCGTGGCACCACACCCTGCCCGGCACCCAGGACCTGCACCGCCTGGAGACCCGTGAGGACGGCACCCACTTCGTGATGGACCGGCGTGGGCCGCGCGCCGTACAGGATACGGTCACCGCGATGTGGGAGTGGCTGCGCACCCGGTACCAGGACGACCCCGACGCCTGGCACCCCGACGTACTGCTCGCGCACCCCGGGGGGACCCGCGTGCTGGAGTACATGGAGCAGACGATGCCCGACACGTGGCCCTCGGGGCTGCTGGACTACAGCCGGGACAGCTACACCAGCGGCAACCGCGGAGGCGCGGCCGTGTTCGACATCCTGCGGCGGGCGCACGACGCCGGGCAGCAGAAGGCCGGCAGCCGCGCCGTGCTGTACGCGGCCGCTCCGGGACTCACCGCCACCGCCCTGGAGGGGCAGTGGCTG
Organism: Streptomyces sp. WAC04114; assembly: GCF_019733245.1. Classification (NCBI taxonomy): domain Bacteria; kingdom Bacillati; phylum Actinomycetota; class Actinomycetes; order Kitasatosporales; family Streptomycetaceae; genus Streptomyces; species Streptomyces sp. WAC04114. Next base: position 20,622 of record NZ_JAIGQA010000123.1, on the reverse strand, counting down.
TAGTGCGCCGGAGGGCGCCGTCCGCACCCTGGGCCGACGAGCACGCCGCTCAGGCCGCCGCACTCCCCCGGGCCGGCCGCGTCCCGGGCGTGTAGCCGCGCTACTTCGCGACTTCCGCCCAGACGACCTTCCCGGTGTCGGTCCACCGCACCCCCCACCGGGTGGTGAGCCGGTGCACGATGCTCAGGCCACGACCGCCGTTGTCGAGCAGATCGCCCCGCCGCAGACGTGGTCTGCCGTTGCCGCTGTCGCCCACCTCGCACAGCAGGCCGTGGCCGGCCCTGATCAGCCGCACCGTGACGGGCCCTTCGGCGAAGCGCACCGCGTTCGTGACGAGCTCGCTGACCAGCAGCAGCGTGTTGTCCCGGGTGACGTCCCTGGTGCCCCATCGCCCCAGCAGCGCGGCGACGTGCTCGCGGGCCCGGGCGGGGGCGTCGCTGCGGGCGGGCAGCCGCCAGGTCGCCGTGTCCTCCTTGCGGTAGCCGATCATCCGCGCGAGCAGCAGGGTCACGTCGTCACGCTGCGGCGCGGGCGCCAGCGTGGAAACGATCTGTCGTGCGGTCTGCTGCAGGGAGTCCCAGGGGTGCACCGTGGAGACCATGTCCGACAGTCTGTCGATCCCCTCGTCGATCGACAGGGCGCGGTCCTCCACCAGGCCGTCGGTGTAGAGCGCGAGCATGGAGCCCGGCGGCACGCCGACGGTGTACACGTCGAACGGCTCCCGCAGCGCGAACTCCGCTCCCAGGCCGGGGTGAGGGCGGATCGAGAGCGGTCCCGCGCGCCCGTCCGGGGAGATCAGGATCGGCGGGAGGTGCCCGGCGCTGGACAGGGTCACATGGTGGCCGACCGGGTCGTAGAGGGCGATGCAGCACGTCGAACCGAGGGCGCTGTAGCCGGCCGCCAGCCCGGACTCCGCGTCGTCCAGCACCGTCACCGTCTCGTCCAGGTGCTCCAGCACCTGGTCGGGCGCGAGCCCCGCGGACAGCAGCGCCCGCGCCTCCATGCTCAGCTGGCCCATGGTGGCCGCGGCTCCCAGGCCGTGCCCGACGACGTCGCCGACGACCAGTGCGGTACGGCCGTCGGGCAGCGGGAAGCTGTTCACCCAGTCGCCGCCGACGCCCGCGCTGTCGGGGGTGGCGGGCTGGTAGACGCTGGCGATGTCGATGGTGTCGCCGCCGCTCCGGGGCAGGAGCCGGCGCTGCAACGCCAGCACCTGGGTGTGCTCACGCTGGTGCTGACGGGCCAGGTCGACGTGGTGCGCGGTCCGGGCCACCAGCTCTTGCAGGTCGAACAGCTCACCGTCGCGGAAGGGGCTGTCCGCCCGTCGCCAGACCTCCGCCACGCCCAGCACGACGGGCGGTGCGCCGTCCAGGACCAGGGGTATGCACGCCAGCCCTGCCGACCGGTCGCCGGGCACCAGGGCACGCACCGCGCGTGGGCTGTCGAAGACGCGCTCGAGGGCCTCCCGGTCGGGTATGACGATGGTCTGCGGGGCGTCGTCCCGCAGCACCGCCTGCGCCAGCAGCCGACTCGCGTCCCCGGGAAGATCGTCGCCAGGAGTCATGTACCCCTCGGGCCACACCCGGTCCGGCACCAGGGCCGCCCGCCGCAGATGGATGCGCCCCTGCGTCTCTCCGGTGACTCCCTCGCCCGTCCACACGGCGAAGTCGAGGTCGACGGCTGCCACGTCACCCCAGGCCAGCAGGGACTCCGCCAGTGACTGCGCGGTCTCGCCGATGTCCAGCGAGGTGCCGATCGCGGTCTCGGCGGCGTAGAGGTGGAGCCTCCTGGCCATGGCGATCACGGAGACGGTCAGGCCCCCCTCGGGTGCCGCGGCGGGCAGGATGCTCATGGAGACCACCAGCTCCGACCCGTCGCCCCGGCGCAGCCGCTGGATCCGGGCGACGTGCGCCTCACCGCTCTCGATGACCTGCCGCAGCCGCCGGGTGACCGTCGGCACGTCACCGGGGGGCAGGAGATCGACGAACGGCTTCCCGGCGCCCGCGTCCAGACCCGCGAACACAGGCGCTTCAAGGTTGCAGCGGGTGATGGTCAGGTCCGTGTCCAGGTTGAGCGCGCCGAGGATCTGCTCCTGACGGCCGGCTGCCGGCTTCTCGGGCGGCTGCCGGCGGGTGCGGTCGCCCTGCGCTTCGGCAGTGCCGGCGGACGCCGCCGCTCCGCCACGCGGGATATAGCGCCCCAGAGCGCGGCTGACCAGGTCGAACGCCGAGGAGGACGAGGGCGAGGGTGTGGAGTCCATGCGGCTCTCTCAGCAATCCCGAGCGCGGGTGCCGGGGTTGTTCTCGGACCCGTGCGGTGGGGCCCCGAGTCCCTGACCGCACACCTCATTGAATAACACCGGGGGTCGCTTCGCACACACCCGCGAGCTCCCGGGCTCCCACGGATCCGGGATCCGCTCAGGTCGCGGTCAGGGGCTGCGCATGTGCGATGAGCAACGCGACATCGTCATGGTCGGCGGGATGACGAAGCTCCCGGAGCAGCCGGTCGCAGGTCTCCTCCGCGGACGGGTGCGGTGGGGCCAGCAGGCGCAGCAGCTGGTCCAGGCGCTTGTCGATGGGGTCGTCGCGGGTCTCTACCAGACCGTCGGTGTAGAGGACCAGTTGATCGCCGGGGTTCATCTCGACGGATGAGGTCTCGAAGGCGCCGCTGCCGACGCCCAGCGGGGTGCCGGTGGGCAGGTCGAGCAGTTCGGGTGGCCTGCCGGCCCGCACCAGGACCGGGGGCAGGTGGCCGGCGCAGGAGAGGTGCAGGCGGCAGCCGTGCGGGTCGTAGACCGCGTACACGCACGTGGCGATGTAGGGGTCCAGGCCCTGCGTGATCTTGTCGAGGTGGGTGAGGATCCGGCTCGGCGCGAGATCGAGGTCGGCGAGGGTGGAGGTGGCGGTGCGCAACCGGCCCATGGTCGTGGCGGCCGGGATGCCGCTGCCCATGACGTCGCCCACCGCCAGGGCGGTGCGGTCACCGCTGAGGGGGATGATGTCGTACCAGTCGCCGCCCACCTCGCTGAAGGCCTGCGCGGGCCGGTACCGGGCAGCGATCTGCAGGCCGGGGCGGCGGGGCGACGGCCGGGGCAGCAGGCTGCGTTGAAGGGTCTCGGCGGCCTTGCGGATGTGCTGGTGCAGGACGGCGTTGTCGATGCTCAGCGCGGCGGCCGAGGCCAGCTCGCAGGCGAGGGTGAGGTCGTCCTCGTCGAAGGGCTGCGGGTTGCGGGCGCGGGCCAGGCCCATCACGCCGATGATCTCTCCGCGGGCGATGAGGGGGACGGCCATGTCGGTGTGGACCCCGGCTTCGGCGAGCAGGCCGGCGGCGGCGTCGTCGGCCGCGATACGGCTGAGATCGCCGATCTCCAGGTGGGTGATCAGCTGGGGCTTGCGGGTGCGCAGGCAGTCGGCCGCCGGGTGGTCGGCGTGGTAGGTCGTGAGGTGGCCGGGCGCGATGATCGCCTCGGAGGCAGCGGTGGGGTAGGCGGTCTTCACCGCCAGGGCGCGGAACAGTGCCGGGCCGTCGCCGCGGTCCGGGCGGCCCTTCCGCAGGACGGAGTCCAGGATGTCCACCGCGATCATGTCGGCCAGGTCGGGCACCAGGACGTCCGCGAGTTCCTGGGCGGTCCGCTCCACTTCGAGGGTGGTCCCGATGCGGGCCGAACCGTCGGCCATGAGGCGCAGGCGCTGCTGGGCCCGTTCGGCCTGCCGGGCCGACTCGTAACGGTCGGTGACGTCCACGGCCACGTTGGCGATGCCCAGCACCTGTCCGCCCTGGTCTTCGAGCCGGTAGAGCGACACGGCCCAGGCGTGGTCGTTGTCCGGGTCGGCTCGGGTACGTCCCACCACCTGCTCGTCGACCAGGGGCCGGCCGGTCTCCAAGACCTCCCGCATCTGGTTCTCCGCGGTCGTGAAGGGCGCGCCGGGCAGGATCTCCCGGTAGTGGCGTCCCATGTGGTCGGCCTCCGGGACGCCGTGCATCGCGGCCAGGGCCCCGTTGACGGCCACGTACCGCAACTCGGTGTCCAGGACGGACAGGCCGATCGGCGCCTGGGTGACCAGCTGACTGGACAGGGCCACCTTGCGCTCCACCTGCCGCACGGTCGCCCGGTCGGTGGCGAGCCCGAGCGCATAGTGGTCACCGAGGCTGTCGGTCAGCCGCATGTTGCGGAACTCGACCGTCCGGGTGCTGCCGTCCTTGCGCCGCACGGGGAACGGTCCCGCCCAGCCTCGGCCGGTCTGCACCACCTCGGCGAACAGTGCGAGCCCCGCCTCCCGATGCTCGGGATGGAGCAGCAGGGCGGCCGCGTACTGCCCGACCGCTTCGTCGAAGGTGTAGCCGAACAGTTCCTCGGCCTGGGGGCTCCACATGTCGATCCGGCCGTCGGCCTCCACCAGCACCGCGGCGACGCCGAGGAGGTCCATCAGCCCGCTCGGGCCGGATGCCGCCTCCTCCGGATCACCCTCCGGAGGCTGATTCGCTCGGCTCATCGCATTCGCCCCTTAGGCCTGTCGACCTCACCGCCGTACCTGCACGCGGGGGCAACCGCACACGGCGGTCTCCTCGCAGGTCGGCAACCCGTTCCCGATGCGGTACGCGGCCTGCGTTCGACCAGGGGACGCGCCGGGAGAGCGCCGCGCCCTCGGCCGAACCTCGCGTCCACGGGGCGACCTGCGCGGGATCCGCGCCGTACGCCGGCCCGCTGGGTCGGTCCTCACCCTTCCAGCCTTTCACGTCCCGATCGCGGCCGGGGAGATCAGGTTTCCCGGGCGGGGCCGGGGGATCCTGTCCGACCGGCCGCCGGTGGCGTGTCGTGGAGGGCCGGAAGGTCCCGTCCGAGGCGCGTGAGCGGGGAGGGCCATCACCACGGGGGACAGCAGCATGCCCGCGGCCGTCACCAGCAGGCCGGTGCGCAGCCTCCACTCCCCCGCGAGGAATCCACCGGCAAGGGAGCCGAGCGGGGTCAGGCCCATCCCGGCGAACGTGATCGTCGCCGCCGCGCGGCCCTGCAGCCCGTCCGGAGTCACGGCCTGCCGTACGGCCATGACCGTGACGTTCACCAGCCGGCCGCCGAACCCGAACACGAAGCCGACCGCGAGGAGGCGGGAACCGTCACCGCGGAGGCGCCGTGCAGCGCGGGCACGCACAGGAACACGCCGTCGCCGAGCGCGGCCGCGCCCACGAGGACCGTGCCGCACCCGAACCGGCTCGGCAGGCGGGCCGCCGGCAGCGAGCCGGCTCGCTGTGCGGCGACATCAAGGGCAGCACGCGATGACAGGCCGGTCACGGCCGACGACGTCAAGGCGCGCTCGGGACACCGACCATGTGATCGCTCCTCGTGGTGACTCGCTGTGCCCGAACTCCAGGCGCCGACGGGCCGGCACGGAAGGCGGCCCCGACCGCCCCAGTGCCCCGGAGCAGGGCGCCCCAGCCTGCCCGCACCTCCGGTAGCCCGCCCGTAGCCATCGGCCGCGTGTCCCGGTCACGGTCCTGTGGCGGGTCCTCGGCGCTGCTCACACTGGCCGCATGTCCGATGCGTCCCCGGTCCTCGCGACCGATGCCCGGCGGGTGGCCGTCATGACCGTGCTGACCGTGCTGGCCGGTGCCGTCGACGCCGTGAGCTTTCTGACCATGGGGAAGGTGTTCTGCGCGCTGGCGACCGGCAACGTGCTCTTCCTGTCGTTCGGGCTCGCCGGGGAGGGCGACATTCCGGTGGCGCGACCCGCCATCGCGATCGGCGCGTTCATGGCCGGGGCGGCCAGCGCGGGTGTCGTACTGGCGTGGCTCGCCGGGCGCGGACGGCCGTGGTTTCCGGTCGGGCTCGTCTGCGAGGCCGTGCTGCTGGTGTGCGCCGGCGCGCTGGCCCTGGCGAGACACGGCACCGGGGCCATCCCCGCCCAGGACGACCGCGGGGTCGTCGCGCTCGTGGCGCTGGCCATGGGAGTGCGTGCCTCCACCGTCCTGCGCGTCCATGTGCCGGGCATGCCGACGCTGTTGAGCCAGACGGCCATCGCCGAGCTCATCAACGACGTGCTGCGACGTCCCCGGGCGGCGCTGCGCGGCATGACGGCGAAGCAGCGGCTGGCCAGGACCCGGTGGACGGCCACCGTGGGCGGCATCTTCAGCGGCGGTGTGCTGGGCACGCTGCTGCTGGTGCCGCTGGGCACCGGCCGGGCGCTCCTCGTGATCGCCGCGGTGGTGCTGCTCCTCGCGGCGGTGGGCGTGGTCGCACCGCCTCGGTCGCAGGAGCCCGTTCCGGGCGGCCCGTAGGCGCAGCCGAGCGGCAGGTGCCGTGCGCCGCGGCGGGGACTGCCCCCGGGGCTGCCCCCGCGGACCTCCCGGCGGCGGGCGCCGGTCGGGTAGGAGGGGAGGGCCCTCGTCGAACGAAGGGGGAGACGCGCATGCGTGCCCAGGCACAGAACCGCTCGAACGCCAACCGCATCGGCGAACGCCCCACGCCCCGGCCTGTGACTGCCAGAGACCTTCCAGACCTTCGTGAAGACGTTCCTCCCTCCCGGCATCAGCGACGACGTGCCGGACGCCGATCGGCACCGACAGCGCGTCGAGCGCGGCACCGAGCTGCTGACCAGGATCTTCCTGATCCTCAAGGAGGGGCTCAAGGCCTTCAACCCGGAGGCGGGCATCCACGAGGACTTCAAGGACGACGTCGCCCACGCACTGGCCTACGGCGGTCGCGTCAACGTCCGCATCCCGCAACTGGCTGACGGCCAGCACGGCTACGAGCTGCCCCAGTGGCTCCACATCACCAAGGAGAACCCGAAGGCCTGGGAGCCCCGGTCGGCACCCGCGGCACCGGTGTACCGGCGCGGGTTCGGCACGCACCACATGGAGATCGGCGACAACGGGAAGGACGGGACGCGGGGCGGGTTCGTGGAGAAGGGCGAGATCGGGGCCACCGTGCAGAACTGGCTGGACCCCCACAGCCACCTCTATGGCCTGCCCCTCGCCGTGGGCGGTATGGGGAACAACGACTACCACGGCGACACCATCCTCCCGGACGAGTCGTACGGGCACCTGTTCATGGGCTACAAGCCCCCGACCAGCAAGCGTGACGGCGCACTGCAGGTCGGCATCGAGACCGCCGGGCCGGGAGGCAGGACGCCCGACGGCTACCAGCACGGGGTGACGAGCAGCGAGAAGAACAACAACCCCGTGAGCCACCTCGGCGGCCACAAGGACGACAAGCCCGGCGCCAAGGCTCCCCTCGCCTCGAGCCAGCGCCACGTCGACCTGCGGGAGTTCGGCGACTGGGTGCAGAAACTGAAGCGTCTGGAGAAGGACTGGAAGACCGAGTTCGCCAAGGCCAGGACCCATGAGGAACGCGCGGCCCTGTACCGGGACCTGATCGGCAAGCGCAACGGCCCCGGTGCGTGAGCCGCGGTTCGCACTCTCACCTCGGCGTCGGCAGGATGGGCCCATGACCGAAATTCGCACGCCTCGACTCCTTCTGCGCCGATGGCTGGAGGACGACCTCGTCCCGCTGTCCGAGATCCATGCCGACCCGGCGGTGATGCGCCGTGTCGGCGACGGCGCGACGCGCTCCGAGGACCAGACCGCGCAGGACATCGAGGCGTGGGAGGAGGAGTGGGACGAGGAGGGGTTCGGGATGTTCGCCGTCGAACTCCTGGGCTCCGGTGAGCTGGCGGGCGCCGTCGGTCTGTCCGTGGCCGACGCTCCGGCGGAGATCGCCGGGCAGGTGGCGATCAGCTGGCGGCTCGGGCGGGTGTTCTGGGGTCAGGGGTACGCCTCCGAAGCGGCCCACGCCACCCTGGAGTTCGCGGTGCAGGACCGCGGTCTCGACCGGGTGGTGGCCGTGCGCCGGATCACCGACGCGGCCTCCGCGAACGTCCTCGACAAGCTCGGCATGCAGGCGGAAGGCACCGCGCAGGACCCGGTCCACGGCCACGACCTCGCGGTGTACGGCATCGACCTCACGCAGTACCAGGACTAGCGCCGCTGTCGCCGCCGGCCGGTGAGCCGTCCGGCGTCCGCACCGCCGCGTCGAGGACCGGGCCCAGTTCCCGGGCCACGGTCGTCAGGGCCCGGACGTCCTGCTCGGCACGGGCGAGGAGGATGGCTCCCTCCAGGCTGCTGATCATGAGCGTGGCGAGTGCGCCGGTGCGTTCCTCGGGCACCCCCATCCCGGTCAGGGCCCGGGCGACCGCACCGGTCCAGGTGGCGAAGGCCACGGACGCCGCCTTCCGCGTGGAGGGGACCGACTCCGCGCAGTCCACCGTGGCCGCCGCGACCGGGCAGCCGCCCGCGAAGCCGGCGGCCTCGTACTCGTCGGTCCACTGACGCACCATCGCGGCGAAGAGTCCGCTCGGCGTCGGTTCGGGCAGCGAGGCCAGGAAGCGGCTGACGCGGTCCGCCGCGTATCCGCCCGCCCAGCCCACCGCCTCGTCGACCAACTGTGTCTTGCCGCCGGGGAAGTAGTGCTGGAGCGAGCCGCGAGGGGCCGCGGCGGTCACGGCGACCTCGCGCATGCCGGTGGAGGCGACGCCGTCGCGGCGGATGAGCTGGGCCGCGCTGAAGACCATGCGCTCCCGCGGTCCCCGTTCCGCCTTCGCCACCCTCGGCCTCCTTCGGCTCTCCAGCACATCAGCTCTCTGACACGTCCTTGCCGGCTCCCACTCTATGACCGCCGTCATAATCGCGGCTACTATGACCGCCGTCATAGTCGAGGGCGGCGACGGCTCGGCTGCCGTGCGAGCCGCAGGAGGCGGTGCGTCATGTACGTCGGTTTCATCGGTCTCGGCGTCATGGGTCAGCCCATGGCACTGAACCTCGCCCGCGCCGGGTCCCCGCTCGTGGTCTGGAACCGCTCCCCGGAGCGCTGCGGGCCGCTGCGCGCCGCCGGTGCCGAGGTGGCGGCGAGCGCCGCCGACGTGTTCCACCGTGCCCCCACCGTGTTCCTCATGCTGGCCGACGAGACGTCCGTGGACGCGGTCCTGGGGCGCGGCACCCCGGACTTCACCCCGCGCGTGGCCGGCCGCACCGTCGTTCACATGGGCACGACCTCGGCGGAGTACTCCTGCGGCCTCCAGGAGGACGTCCGGGCCGCGGGCGGGCGCTACGTCGAGGCCCCGGTCTCCGGCAGCCGGGTCCCCGCCGAGCGGGGCGAACTGGTCGGGATGCTGGCGGGCGACGACGACGCCGTGGCGACCGTCCGGCCCCTGCTCGCTCCGCTGTGCCGGGAGGCGTTCGGGTGCGGGGCCGTCCCGGGCGCCCTGCTGCTGAAGTTCTCCGTGAACCTGTTCCTGATCGCCGTGGTCACGGGGCTTGCCGAGGCGTTCCATTTCGCCGAGCGGCACGGGCTCGATCAGCGGCTCCTCAAGGACGTCCTGGACGCCGGCCCCATGGCCAGTGCCGTCTCCCGGGGCAAGGCGCCCAAACTGCTGGAGCGCGACTTCTCGGTCCAGGCGGCCGCCGCGGACGTCCTGAAGAACAACCGCCTGATCGCCGAGGCCGCCCGCAAGGCCGAGCTGGCGTCCCCCCTGCTCGACGTGTGCCACGCCCTCTACGACGAGACCGTCCGACGGGGCCATGGCGGCGAGGACATGGTGGCCGTCCTGCACGCCCTGGAGGCCCGGACCGCCGGCGCCCCCGTGCCGGGGGACCGAAGCGCCGACGCCTCCGCCTAGGCGTTTGTCGCAGCAGCCGGTGGACGCCGCGTTCCGTCTCGCTCAGGCAGCATCCCGAAGATGCGACCAACGGACTTTCCTCAGTGGCGGACCAGGCAGAACGGGTGTCCCGCCGGGTCGGCGTAGATCCGCCAGCTCCGCCCGTCGGCACCGGCGTCCAACACCGTTGCCCCGTGGGCCAGTACCTGCTCCTCGGCCCGGTCCAGGTCCGCGACGCCGAAGTCGAGGTGGAACTGCTGTGGCCGGGACGGGTCCGGCCACAGCGGCGGTTGGTGGTCGGCTGCCCGCTGGAACGCCAGGACGACGCCGGACGGCGTGTGCAGCGTCGCCCAGTCGTCACTCAACGCCCACCGCCGGTCCGGCTGGTTGACGATGCCGCCCAGGATCGACCCGTAGAACGCGGCCAGTTCCACCGGTTCGGGGCAGTCGAGCACCACACACTGCAGGTCAGCGATCACGGGCCGATCCTAGGACCCGCCGTCAGTTCCGCGAATCGAGGTACTCCTTGACGCCCGGCGCGATGTGGGCGTTCTCGACGTTCACCGCTGCCCCCACCGCCTTGGCGTCCGGCTTGTGCACATAGGTCGAGGTGCTCGCGGGCCGTGCCTTGTCGGAGAAGTTCTGTGGCGAGCCGAGGCCGACGTCGACGCTGGACTGGGAGCGGTGGGCCTTGACCACGTCCTCGCGGGCCAGACTGCCGTTCTCGCACGCCTTCTTCAGGTCGGCGCCCATCACCTGAGCGGCGTTGTAGCCGGAGAGCACACCGGAGTCGACGAGGGAGCCCGGGTACTTCTTCTTGTAGGAGGCGACCATCGTACGGACCCCGGCCACGTCGGAGCTGACCGCGGGGATGGCGCTGACCACGTTCAGCATGGCCGCCAGGGCCGGGGCGGCCGGAGTCTTCATCAGCTGCGGGGCGTAGCCGGGGGCGTTGCTGACGACGGGTACCTTCAGGCCTCGGGATGCCGCGACTCCGACCAGTGAGGCCGTCTGGGCCGGTCCGGCGCTGATGAGGATCGCCTTGACGCCCTCCTTGCGCAGCGCCGAGACCTGGGCGGACAGGTCGGTGTCCGTCGCCTTGATCTTCTGGCCCGCGACCTTCAGGCCCGCCTTCTTCGCGGCCCACTTCGAGCCCTCCAGCGCGTTCGCGCCGTAGTCGCCCTCGAAGTAGACGTGGCCGATCGTGTCGCCCTTCGCCACGCCCTTGGTGCGGGTGAGGAAGTCGACCGCGGCGATCATGTCGATGTCGTAGGTGGTGCCGAGGACCTGGACGGAGTCCCGGTCGAGCAGGGAGGCGGCCCAGGCCTGCGGGAAGGTGAGCACCTTGTCCCGTTCGATGTCGTCGAGCAGGGCGGCCATCACGGGCGAGCCGATGACCTGGGGCAGCGCCACGACGTCCGTGGAGATGTCGGCGTAGGCGGTGACGGCCTTCTGGACGTCGTAGCCGTGGTCCTTGACGACGATCTCGATGCGGCGGTCGCAGATGCCGCCGCGGGCGTTGACCTCGTCGGCCCACATCTGCTGGGCCTGCACGATGCTCTTGCCGAGGGTGGCGTAGGGGCCGGTGAGATCCGTCAGGGCGCCGAGCCGGATGGTCTTGCCGGTGACTCCGGGGCCGGTCTTGATGCCGTCGGCGCCGTCGTCGGCGCTCCCGGAGGAGCCGGCCTTGGAGCTGCATCCGGTGCCCGCGAGCAGCAGGGCCGCGAGGGCGGTGGCCAGAAGCGTTCTGGTGCGTGGTGCGGTGTGGTGCGTGGACTTCACGGGGTGGGCTCCTTGGCTCGTACGGCTGACGTGGGCGGCAGGGAAGGCGAGGTGGTGCCGGCGGGTGGCGGTGGGACGGCCCGACGGCCGCGCAGGCGTGCGCGCAGGCGGCGGACCAGGCCGTGCAGGCCGTCGGGGGCGAAGAGGAGGATCAGGACGATCGCCGCTCCGTAGAGGTAGCGGGCGGCCTCGGTGGGGCCGACCGTGCCGTCGGTGGTGCCGGGGGCGGCCACCAGCGGGAGTTGGTCGGCGTAGCGGGTCATCAGCAGCGGCAGGGCGGTGACGAAGACGGCGCCCGCGGTGGCTCCGGCCACCGATCCGAGACCGCCGATGACGATCATGGCGAGGTAGTCGACCGACAGCACCAGGCCGAAGTAGTCGGGCACCACACGGCGGAAGGAGAGGGCGAGCATCACCCCGGCCAGGCCCGCGTACATCGACGAGACGACGAAGGCCGCCGAGCGGTGCCGGGAGACGTTCACGCCCATCACGGCCGCCGCGGTCTCGCTGTCGCGCAGCGCCACCAGAGCGCGCCCGGGGCGGCCGCGGAGCAGTCCGCGAGCCGTGAACCAGGTGACCGCGAACAGACCGATGCCCAGGTACCACAGTCGTTCCTCGGCACCGAACGGCACGCCCAGCAGGGTCAGTTCGGATTCCGCGGAGAAGGAGAAGCCGCCGAGTTCCAGGGGCGGTACCGAGCGGCCGTTGAATCCGCCGGTGACGGAGTCCGCGGTGAGCAGGACGTGGTGCCCGAGGAAGACCAGGGCGAGGGTCGCGACGCCCAGGTAGATGCCGCGCACCCGGCCGGCGACGGGGCTGAAGAGCCCGCCGGCCGCCCCGGCGAGCAGGACCGCGAGTACGGCGGCCAGGGCGGTGGGCAGCCCGGGGCCGGGTTCACCGGCCAGCCACACGTATCCGTAGGCGCCGACGGCGAGGAAGAAGGCGTGGCCGAGGGAGAGTTGGCCGGCGGTGCCGGACAGCAGGCCGAGGCCCACCGCGCCGATGGCCGCCGCCATCGAGAACAGGCCGATGCGCAGCCAGAACGCGTCGAGGTAGAAGGGCAGCGCGCACAGGACGACGACGGCCGCCGAGGTCCAGCCCACGCGGACAGCGCGGGTTCGGGAGAGTCGCTCAGACACGGACCGCCGCCTTTCCTCCGAACAGCCCGGTCGGCCGCACCAGCAGCACCAGGACCATCACCGCGTAGGGTGCGACGTCGCCGAACCCCTCGCCCAGGACGCGCAGATCGGACTGGTAGCCCGCGACGAGCGCCTCGGTCATGCCGATCAGCAGGCTGCCCGCGAGGGCGCCGGGTGGCGAGGCCATCCCGCCGAGAATCGCGGCCGGGAACGCCTTCAGGGCGATCTGCCCCGTCGTGCGCTCCAGCCCGGGCGCCGGGAACGCGGCGAGGAAGACCGCCGCCAGGGCGGCCAGCGCTCCGGCCAGACACCAGGCCAGCATGCGGATCCGCACCAGCCGTACACCCATCAGGGAGGCCGCCTCGACGTCCTCGGCCGCGGCGCGCAGGGACAGGCCCCAGGAGGTGTACCGGAACAGGGCGAAGACCCCGGCGATGACCACGGCGGAGACCACGATCGCGGCGATCCGGCTGTCCGCGACGGTCACCGGCCCCAGCGCGCTGACCGAGTCGCCCCAGGGGTCGCCGAGCGAGAGCAGGTCGCCGCCGATGCGCCGGGACAGGTCGGTGAGGATGAGGATGTCGACGCCGATGGTGACGATGGTCTGCACATGGGCGCCGTGCGGGTCCGGACCCCCGGCCTGGAGCAGGAAGCGGTCCATGACACCGGCCACGGCCGCTGTCACCAGGACGGACACCGCGAGGGCCCCGGCGAAGCCGAGGTCGTCGTGGAGTACGGCGGTGAGGTAGCCGCCGAGCAGGAGCAGGGAGCCGTGGGCGAAGTTCATGACGCCGGAGGCCTTGAAGATGATGACGAAGCCGAGCGCGACGAGGGCGTAGACGGCGCCCAGGGCCAGGCCGTTGAAGAGCGTGTCCAGCAGGGTGGTCATGCCGCGTCCTCCTGTTCGGCGCCGGTGCCGAGGTAGGCGCGCAGCACCTCGGGGTCGCCGCGGACCTCGTCGGGGGTGCCGTGGGCGATGGCGCGTCCGAAGTCGAGGACGGTGACCTCGTCGGCCAGTCGCATCACCAGGCCCATGTCGTGCTCCACCAGTACGACGGACAGGCCGAGTTCGGCGCGTACGGCGTGCACGACCTCGACCGTCCGGGCGCGTTCGGCCGCGTTCATCCCGGCGACCGGCTCGTCCAGCAGCAGCACGCTGGGCTCCAGGCAGAGGGCGCGGGCGAACTCCACGCGTTTGCGGTCGCCGTAGGAGAGCAGGGCGACGGGATTGTCGAAGTGGTGTCCGAGCCCGGTGAGTTCGGCGATCTCGCGGGCCCGGGCGAGGTGTTCGCGCTGTTCGCGCCGTACGTGCGGCAGACGCAGCGCGCTGGCGGCGAATCCGGCCCGGGACAGGGCGTGGCGGCCGAGCATCAGATTGTCGGCGACCGTGCCCTGGGTGGTGACGATGTTCTGGAAGGTGCGGGCCACGCCGAGCGCGGCGATGCGGTGGGGCGCCAGCCGGGTCAGGTCGGCATCACCGAGGCGTACGGTGCCGGTGGCCGGGCGGCACAGGCCCGACAGCACGTTGAAGCAGGTGGACTTGCCCGCTCCGTTGGGTCCGATGAGCGCGTGGACGGAGCCCGGGGCGACGGTGAAGGACACCGCGTCGAGGGCGGTGAGCCCGGCGAAGCGGACGGTCACCTCCGTCACGGCGAGTTCGGGCGGTGCGGTGGTGCGGACGGTCACGCGGCTCCCTGCCCCTCGGTGGTTCCGGCTCTCTGCGCGGTCTCGGCGCCTTCCCGGGCGGCCTCGGCGTCTTCCTCGGTGGATTCGGTGCCTTCCCGGGCGGCCTCGCCCAGATACAGCCGCTTCACGGCGTCCGTGCGGGCGAGTTCTTCGGCGGGCCCGGAGAGGCGCACTTCGCCGACCTCCAGGACGTGGGCGGTGTCGGCGAGGGACAGCGCCATGCCGGCGTTCTGCTCGACGAGCAGCACGGCGGTGCCTTGCGCGTTGATCTCGCGGACGACCTCGGCGATCCGGTACACCATCTGCGGGGCGAGGCCCAGGGAGGGCTCGTCGAGCAGGAGCAGGCGGGGTGCGGCCACGAGGGCCCGGCCGATGGCGAGCATCTGCTGCTCGCCGCCGGAGAGCAGGCCCGCCGCCTGCCGGGTGCGTTCGGCGAGGCGCGGGAAGAGCGTGAAGACCCGCTCCCGGGCCTCGGCAACCTGGTGCGGGCGGCGCCGTCCGAGGCCGAGGCCGCCGGAGCGCAGGTTCTCGTCGACGGTGAGCCCGGCGAAGACCCGCCGTCCCTCGGGGACCTGTACGACCCCGGCGCGCACCGCGGCGACGGGGTCCCGCCCGTCGAGTTCCGTGGCGCCGTAGCGGATACGGCCGGCCGTGATCGCGCCGCGATGCAGTCGCAGGGTGCCCGACACCGCCCGCAGCAGGGTCGTCTTGCCCGCGCCGTTGGCGCCGAGCAGGGCGACGACCGTGCCGTGCGGGACGGTCAAGGACACGGAGCGAAGGGCGGACAGGGCGCGGCCGTAGGTCACGTCGAGGCACTCGACGTGCAGGGCGGGCTCCTCGTCCGGTGGTGCTTCGGGCATCACGGCTCCTCGGGTCCGTGCCGTCGGGCACGGCTGCTTCGGGGGAAGGGCAGCTCACGACAGCACGGGCACGCAGGGGCGGTACAGGTGTTCGGGCCGGGTGGCTGCATGCTCCCAACGGGAGTCGGCGGGGATTGTGCGGCTGCCCAGGGCCGGGGCTCCCGGCCCGGGGCTGACGGGGACGGGTGCGGCCGACCAGGTGCGAGGGTGCGCAACCCGCGCCGGGGTGCGGCTGCGCGCCCGTGGGCAGCCCTGCCCGGGGTGGGGCTGCGCACTCTGCACAGCCGTGCCCGGGGGTGCGGTTGCGCACCCCCGGGCAGGCCCTGCGGAATCTCCGGTCAGGCGCGCGGCAGCCGACGCGCCGTCAGTGCGAGGCTGATCTCCACCACGTCGTGCGGGCGGGCCAGGGAACGGCCGATGAGCTGCTCGCAGCGGCGCAGGCGGTTCAGGACGGTGTTGCGGTGGCAGTACAGCCGTTCACCGGCGCGCTGGGCGGAGCCCTCGCAGGCGAACCAGGCGACCAGGGTGTCGAGCAGTACGTCGCGGTCGGCCGGTTCCAGGCGGAGCAGGGGGCCGAGCACCCGCTCGGTGAGGCTCGCGCCGAGCTCCGGGCAGGAGACGACCAGCGCCTCGGGGAGGTGTTCGGTGAGCCGGACCGTGCCGCCTTCCGGTGGGCAGATGCTCAGCGCCAGGTCGGCCAGGCGCCGGGCGTCGCCGACGGCGGCGAGTCCCGTCACGGCGCTGCCGACGCCGATCCGGCGGCCTGCCGGGTCGTCGGGGGTCAGGTCCAGCGCCGCGAGGGGGTCCCGGTCGGCCTCCCCGTCGCCCTCGTCGTCGACCAGGACGATGCCGTGGTCCACCTCCACTCCCGAGTGGAGGTACGCGCTCCCGCCGGGCGGGAGATCATGCGGCGGGCCGCCGGCGATGGCGACGACGACGTACCGGCCGTGCTCGGGCAGGCTCAGCCGCTCGGCGGTCTCGGGCAAGTCCGCGATCCGGCTCGTGCCGTCCAGGAGGGCGGCGGCCAGCAGCCGCACCCTGTTCTCGCGCCGCCAGGCGAGCTGCCGCTCGGTCTGCCGGTAGGCGTCCGCCACGAGGGTGCAGTGCTCGTCGACGAAGTTCCACACATCGGTGGCCACGTGCACCAGGAGCCGGATGTCCTCCGGCTCCGAGCGGGTGGTCTCCTCGACCAGCCGTTGCCACACCAGGGACCCGCCCAGCCGGAACGCGTGCAGCAGGGCGTCCAGCGGCAGCCCCTGCTCGGCCCGGGCGGCACCGATCCGCCAGGTGCAGCGGTGGGCGGCCTCACGGGTGCCGCGCGGGTCGAGCAGCGAGGTCACGCTGTGCCGCAGCGAGCGGTGCGCCTCCTGCCAGGTGGCGGCATGGTCGTTGTCCAGCACGGTCCGGTAGGCCGGTTCCTGCTCGCGCAGGACCGCCAGCAGCCGGTCGGTCAGGTCCGGCAGGTCGTCCAGCAGGACGCGGGCGGCCCGGTGCAGGACGCGCAGCGCGTCGGCGTCGATCAGCGACCGGATCCGCCGTGACCGCGGCCGCGGAACGGGCGTCGGCCCGGTGCGGAACGTCGTACGTGTGCGTGCGGCAGGATGCATGGCGGTCCTCCCCCGACTTCGGCCTTGCGGCGGCCCCCGACGCCGTCCGGGCGCGGCGGCGTCCGGCGGGTGCGCTGCCCCTACGGTCGTCGTCACCCGTGTAGTGCTGCTTCGCAGGATGACATACCGTCCGGTCGGTCCCCAGGGGTCGTGCGGCTTCTTCTCGATGCGGCCGCCAAGTTTTTCGAGGGCTCAGCGCTGCTCTCGGCGCTGCTCCTGGTCGACCATGCGGGCCAGTTCGATACGGGAGCGGACGCCGAGGGCGGCGAAGACGTTGCGCAGGTGGTAGTCGACCGTGCGGGTGCTGACGGCCAGCCGCTGGGCCACCTCCCGGTTTGTGGCCCCTTCGGCCACGTGGCGTGCGATGCGCAGTTGCTGCGGCGTCAGCCCCGACAGCCCCGCGGCCGGCTCCTTCCCGGACGCGGCTCCGTTGGCGCGCAGTTCGCCCCGGGTCTGGTCGGCCCAGGCTCCGGCGCCGCAGCGGTCGAAGCCGACCAGGGCGGCTCCGAGCCGGCCGCGCGCCTCCCGCAGCCTGCGGCGACGCCGCAGCCACCGGCCGTACAGGAGCTCGGTGCGGGCTCGCTCGAAGTCGCCGCCGGACTCGTCGTGCAGGGCGAGCGCCCGCAGGTAGAGGTCGTCGGCTTCGCGGTCGTCCGCGGCGAGCAGGGCCCGGCAGCGCGCGTACTGGGCCGGCGCGTGCGGATCGGCACCGAAAGAGGCCCACCGGGCGAGGTCGGCGACGACGCCGCGGGCGTCCTCCGGCTGCCCGGCCAGTACCGCGGCCTCCACGAAGCAGGGCACGGCGAGCATCCAGACGGCGAAGTGACCGCGCCGCGGGCCGGGACCGACGAGGGGCCCGAGCCGGTCGGCGGCGTCCAGGGGACGGCCGCGGGCCAGGTCGGCGCGGGCGGTGGCCCACTCCGCCAGGGTCGCGGCCTGGGCCAGGCCGTGGCGACGGGCGGTGGTCAGGGCGGCCGAGGCGTACCGGGCCACCGCGGCGGTGTCGCCCTCGATCGAGGCGGCCAGGGCGAGCATCGCGTGGTGGCTCGCCGCGGTGTTGCGGTGACCGGCCGTGAGCGCCGCGCGCACGCCGTCCTCGGCGTGGGAGCGCGCCTGCGCATGACGGCCGGCGCGCAGTTCGCCGTAGGCCAGGTACTCCAGGGCGCGTGCCTCGAACGCGGCGCACTCGATGGCCCGGGCGGCCGCGAGGGCGCGGGCCCCGGCGGTGCGGGCCGCGTGGACGTCCCCGAGCAGCAGGGCCGCCGCCGCTGCGCGCAGCAGCCGCTCCGGCCGGTCGTCGCGGCGGGCCCGGTCCAGCACGCGCCGCAGCGGCCCGGCGGCGTGCTCCGGCCGCCGCGCCAGCAGGGCACGCATACCGTCGCGGTAGTCCTGGAAGAACAGGTCGCGGACCCATCCGCCTGGTCCGGGGCCGGGGGCGGGCTGTTCCGATTGCGCGGCCCCGTCGGGCGGAAGGGTGAGGTTCGTGACGCCGGGACATGGTGGGGCGATGGGGCCCAGCGCGGCCCCGGGCGACAGTGAAGCGTCAGGGCCCAGCGCGGCACCGTACGACGGCGGACCATCGAGGACCCGCCTGCCGTCGCACGACAACGAGGCTCCCGTGCCTCGCGGCGCACCGGGCGACAGTGAAGCGTCAGGGCCCAGCGCTGCACCGTACGACGGCGGACCATCGAGGACACGCCTGCCGTCGCACGACAACGAGGCTCCCGTGCCGGGTGGAGCACCGGGCGACAGTGAAGCGTCAGGGCCCAGCGCGGCACCCGGCGACAGCGGACCATCGAGGACACGCCGGACGTCGGACGGCAGCGAGGCTCCCGTGCCTCGCGGCGCACCGGGCGACAGTGAAGCGTCAGGGCCCAGCGCGGCACCCGGCGACAACGAGGCTCCCGTGCCGGGTGGCGCACCGGGCACCGGTGGGGCCACCGTGCCGCGCGGCATCGACGCGGCACCGTCCTCGCCGGTTGCCGAAGCGCCGCCCTCGACGGCCGTCGATGCTCCGCCTTCGAGGGCGATGAACGCGA
Source organism: Streptomyces sp. WAC04114 (assembly GCF_019733245.1). Classification (NCBI taxonomy): domain Bacteria; kingdom Bacillati; phylum Actinomycetota; class Actinomycetes; order Kitasatosporales; family Streptomycetaceae; genus Streptomyces; species Streptomyces sp. WAC04114. The sequence goes on along the minus strand of NZ_JAIGQA010000123.1, from coordinate 1,862 downwards.
CTGCCGCGCGGCCGTCCGCCGGCCCTGCCACGTCCGTGCCGTCGAGGGTGGTCAGGCAGGCCACCACGTCCCCGGCGGCCCAGGCCGCGTCCGCCGCGGCGAGGTGGGCGGCCTCGGCGGTCTCCGGGGCGTCGGCGGCCAGCAGGGACGCGGCCAGCAGCAGGGTCTCGCGCGCGTCGCCGACGGGCCCGTCGAAGAACTGGCGCCTGCCGCGCTCGAGTTCGGCACGGCCACGGTCCTCGGCGGCCGACCGGGCGGCGTCGCGACCGTTCCCGCTCCCTGTGCGGGGGGCCGTGCGCACCGTGCTGCTGTCTCCCGTCATCCCACGGAGGCTACTTGCGCGTAAGGAAGACCGGAAGGCTGACGTCCGCGTGATACGACGCGCAAACCCATGGCTTCACCTGCGCGTTGACCGGGCCCGGCCGGTGGACGGATTGTGCGGCGGCCCAACGGACGGCCGCTCCGGGAGTGCCCGGGCACGCCACCGGCGGCGGACGCCTCGCTCGCGTCCGCCGCCGGTCTCTCGCGCCCCGGCCCCCGTGGCCCGGGGCGCGGGACGGGTCAGGAACCGTGCGGGCAGTTGCCCCGGTACTCCTCGATGGTCAGGCTCGGCCGGGGCAGCGGGCACAGGAACTGCTCGTAGCGGGTGTCGTTGTCGATGAACCGCTTAAGCCAGGAAATGCTGTACTTCGCGATCGTCGTGTTCGACGAGTTGGGCGTGAAGTGGGTCGCCGAGTTCAGCTCCAGATAGCCCCGGTCCAGCGAGGAGGACAGGCTCGAGTAGAACGGTTCGGCGTGGGAGGCGACCGGGGCGATGGTGTCGCCGTCGGCGCCGAAGATCAGGGTCGGGGTGGTGAGCTCGGGCCAGGTCTTGTCGAGGTTCCACGGGGTCAGCGGGATCGCCGCCTGCAGGGACGGACGCGACTTGGCGGCCTCCAGGCTGCCGCCACCGCCCATCGAGTGGCCCATGACGCCGAGGCGGCTCGCGTCGACGCGGGTGCGGACCGAGCTGCGCTCGGTGAGGTAATCGAGGGCGGCGAGCAACTGGCGGCCGCGCGAGTCGGGCTGGTCGAGCGTGGTGAGGGTGTCGATGGTGAACACCACGAAGCCCTGCGAGGCAAGCCGCGGTCCGAGCCAGGCGATGGACGACTCGTAGGCGGTATAGCCGGGCGAGACGGCCACGGCGCCGAAGGTGCCGTCGGCGGTGGACGTCGGGTAGTAGATCGTGCCGCCGCCGAATCCGGTGACGGACAGCGAGGAGACGGACGTCTGCGACACGGCGTACGGACCGCGCGATGCCTCGATGCCGGCGGCGGTGGGGGCCGGGCCGCGCTCGTAGGGGTTGTCCGCGGCGTGGGCCCCCGGGCCGGCCAGGGGGCCCAGGCCGACGGCGAGGGCAAGTGCGGCGGTGGCTCCGGCAAGTCGTCCGGCCCGGCGCCCGCGGGGGCGGGTCGGTGAGTCGGTGTGGGGCTTGAGGTGCACGACGAGTCGTCCTCTCTGTCGTGGCGATGGGCCGTTCCACGGGCACGCGGGACCTGGGGCGTCTGCCGCGTGCCCGCGGTCGGGCACCGCCGTTGGGCTGGCCGTGCCACTGTCGGGGACCTGCCGCCCCATGCGGACCGGCAATGTCACCGGTCTTGCGCCGCCGCCCTCGGGACCGCACGCCGCCCTCGGGACCGCGCACCGTTCGCGGCCGGGCAGCCGGCGCGGCCGTGCTGCGTGTCAGCCGGCGGTACCGGCCACCGCGAGGCCGAAGCCGATCAGCACGACACCGGCGGTGCGCCCGAGAGCCCGGTGGACGCCTGGCCCGTGCAGGACCGGCCCGGTGGAAGGGGCAGCCCCCCCACCGTGCCCCTGCGCCC
>NZ_JAIGQA010000122.1:0-25895 GCF_019733245.1 Streptomyces sp. WAC04114 | reverse complement strand
GCTCTGAATAGGTGCATGCCGTAACAAGGGCTGCCGACGCGGCCTTCTCTGCCGCGGTTTACCCGACCGCGGGTTCGCTCGCGGCGCGCGCGGCTCCCCGCGCGTCCGGTTTTGCGGACTTGCGGGCAGCTTCCGGGGCGCAGGCTCGAAGGTGCGCGCAAGATCCGTAAGCCGGAGGCGCGGGCCGCCGTGCTCGCCGAGATCGAGGCTGAGGTCGGCAAGGCCGAGGAACGGATGGCCGGCCGGCGCGCCCTTGTGCCCGAGGTCACCTACCCCGAGCAGCTGCCGGTCAGCCAGAAGAAGGACGAGATCGCCGACGCCATCCGCGACCATCAGGTCGTGATCGTCGCCGGCGAGACCGGCTCCGGCAAGACGACGCAGATCCCGAAGATCTGTCTGGAGCTGGGGCGCGGCGTCCGGGGCATGATCGGGCACACCCAGCCCCGCAGGATCGCCGCCCGCACGGTCGCCGAGCGCGTCGCCGAGGAGCTGAACACACCGCTCGGCGAGGCCGTCGGCTGGAAGGTGCGGTTCACCGACCAGGTGAACCAGGACGCGACCTTCGTCAAGCTCATGACGGACGGCATCCTGCTCGCCGAGATCCAGACCGACCGCGAGCTGCGCGCCTACGACACGATCATCATCGACGAGGCCCACGAGCGGTCCCTCAACATCGACTTCCTGCTGGGCTATCTCGCCCAGCTGCTGCCCAAGCGTCCGGACCTCAAGGTCGTCATCACCTCGGCCACCATCGACCCCGAGCGCTTCTCGCGGCATTTCGGTGACGCCCCGATCGTCGAGGTCAGCGGCCGTACGTACCCGGTGGAGGTCCGCTACCGGCCGCTGCTGGAGGAGGACGGCGACGACGCCGACCGCGACCAGATCACCGCGATCACCGACGCCGTGGAGGAGCTCCAGGCAGAGGGCAAGGGCGACATCCTCGTCTTCCTCTCCAGTGAGCGGGAGATCAGGGACACGGCGGACGCGCTCACCAAGAAGAACTACCGCTTCACGGAGATCCTGCCGCTCTACGCCCGGCTCTCCCACGCCGAGCAGCACCGCGTCTTCCAGCCGCACACCGGCCGCAGGATCGTTCTGGCCACGAACGTCGCCGAGACCTCGCTGACCGTCCCCGGCATCAAGTACGTCATCGACCCGGGCTTCGCGCGGATCTCGCGCTACAGCCATCGCACCAAGGTCCAGCGGCTGCCCATCGAGCCGGTGTCGCAGGCCAGCGCCAATCAGCGCAAGGGCCGCTGCGGCCGTACGTCGGACGGCGTCTGCATCCGGCTGTACAGCGAGGAGGACTTCGAGGCCCGGCCGGAGTTCACGGACGCGGAGATCCTCCGGACGAATCTCGCCTCCGTCATCCTGCAGATGACCGCGGCCGGTCTCGGCGACATCGAGAAGTTCCCCTTCATCGACCCGCCGGACCACCGCAACATCCGCGACGGCGTGCAGCTGCTCCAGGAGCTGAACGCCCTCGACCCGGCGCAGAAGGACCCCCGCAAACGGCTCACGGACACCGGCCGCAAGCTGGCCCAGCTGCCCGTCGACCCCCGGCTGGCCAGGATGGTCCTGGAGGCGGACAAGAACGGCTGTGTACGCGAGGTCATGGTCATAGCCGCCGCGCTGTCCATCCAGGATCCGCGCGAGCGCCCCGCCGACAAGCAGGCCCAGGCCGACCAGCAGCACGCCCGCTTCAAGGACGAGACCAGCGACTTCCTGGCCTACCTCAACCTCTGGCGCTACCTGCGCGAGCAGCAGAAGGAGCGGGGCTCGTCCTCGTTCCGCCGGATGTGCAAGCAGGAGTACCTCAACTTCCTTCGCATCCGCGAATGGCAGGACATCTATACGCAGTTGCGCACGGTCGCGAAGCAGATGGGCATCCACCTCAACGAGGAGGACGCCCCGGACGACCACATCCATCTCTCCCTCCTGGCCGGCCTGTTGTCGCACATCGGCATGAAGGACGTGAAGGAGGCCTCGGGAGAGGGCGGGAGGAGCACGGGGAAGAACGAGTACCTGGGGGCGCGCAACGCGAAGTTCGCGATCTTCCCCGGCTCGGCCCTCTTCAAGAAGCCCCCGCGCTTCGTGATGTCGGCCGAGCTCGTGGAGACGTCCCGCCTCTGGGCCCGCGTCAACGCGAAGATCGAGCCCGAGTGGGTCGAGCCCCTCGCCGCGCACCTCCTCAAGCGCACGTACAGCGAGCCGCACTGGGAGAAGGACCAGGCCGCGGTGATGGCGTACGAGAAGGTCACGCTCTACGGCGTGCCGATCGTGGCGCAGCGGAAGGTCAACTACGGGCGGATCGACCCGGAGATCAGCCGCGAGCTGTTCATCCGCAACGCGCTGGTCGAGGGCGACTGGCGCACGCACCACAAGTTCTTCTCGGACAACCGGCGCCTCCTCACCGAGGTCGAGGAGCTGGAGCACCGGGCCCGGCGCCGGGACATCCTGGTCGACGACGAGACGCTGTACGACTTCTACGACCAGCGGATCCCCGAACACGTCGTCTCCGGGGCCCACTTCGACTCCTGGTGGAAGCACAAGCGGCACGAGCAGCCCGACTTCCTCGACTTCGAGCGCGAGATGCTCATCAACGAGAAGGCGGGTGAGGTCAGCAAGGCCGACTACCCGGACTCGTGGCGGCAGGGGAACCTGAAGTTCCGGGTGACGTACCAGTTCGAGCCGGGCGCGGATGCCGACGGCGTGACCGTGCACGTCCCGTTGCAGGTCCTCAACCAGGTCACGGACGAGGGCTTCGACTGGCAGATCCCGGGGCTGCGCGAGGAGCTGGTGACGGAGCTGATCCGGTCCCTGCCCAAGCCGATCCGGCGCAACTACGTGCCCGCGCCGAACTTCGCCAGGGCGTTCCTGGACCGGGCCGTCCCCCTCCAGGAACCCCTGACCGCGACCATGACGCGCGAGCTGCGACTGATGGTCGGGGTGCCCTTCGAGGCGGACGACTTCGACCTGTCCAAGGTCCCCGACCACTTGAAGATCACTTTCCGGATCGTCGACGAACGGCGCCGCAAACTGGCCGAGGACAAGGACCTGGAGGCATTGAAGCTCAAGCTGCGCCCGAAGGCCCGCAAGGCCCTCTCCCAGGCGGCCGCGGCGACGGCCGAGCGCTCCGGCGGGGAGTCCCTGGAGCGCTCGGGCCTGACCGACTGGACGATCGGCACGCTCAGCCGCGTCTTCGAGACCCGCCGGGCCGGTCAGCCGGTGAAGGCGTACCCCGCACTGGTCGACGACGGCGACACGGTCTCCGTGCGCCTCTTCGACACGGAGGCGGAGCAGGCGCGGGCCATGTGGAAGGGCACGCGGCGGCTGATCCTGCGCAACATCCCGGTCAATCCGGCGAAGTTCGCCTCGCAGAAGCTGACGAACGCCCAGAAGCTGGCGCTGTCCGCCAATCCGCACGGCTCCATCCAGGGCCTGTTCGACGACTGCGCGATGGCCGCCGCGGACAAGCTCATCGGGGAGTTCGGCGGGCCGGCGTGGGACGAGGAGTCGTACCGGAAGCTGTACGACAAGGTGCGCGCCGAGATCGTCGACACGACCGTCCGCACGGTGGGGCAGGTGCAGCAGGTCCTGGCCGCCTGGCAGGCCTGTGAGCGCCGTCTGAAGGCCGTCCACAGCCCCGCGCTGCTGCCGAACCTCCAGGACGTGCGGGCGCAGCTGGACGCGCTCGTGAAGCCGGGCTTCGTGACGGAGGCGGGGCTGCGGCGCATGCCGGACCTGATGCGCTACCTGGTGGCGGCCGACCGGCGTCTGCAGCAGATGCCGACGAACGTCCAGCGGGACACGACGCGGATGCAGAAGGTCCACGAGATGCAGGACGAGTACGCCTGGCTCCTGGAGCAGCTGCCGCAGGGCCGGCCGGTGCCGTCGTCGGTCCTGGACATCCGCTGGATGATCGAGGAGCTTCGGGTCAGCTACTTCGCCCACGCACTGGGCACGGCGTACCCCGTCTCCGACAAGCGGATCGTGAAGGCGATCGACGCGGCGGCGCCGTAACGGCACCCGCACACAGGGTGAGTTCGACCAGGACCCCACCCTCCTGTACAGTCTCTTTTCGCAGCGCACCGCAAGGATCGCACTGCGAAACCTGGTCCTGTGGAGCAGTTTGGAGTGCTCGCCACCCTGTCAAGGTGGAGGCCGCGGGTTCAAATCCCGTCAGGACCGCAGAGAAAGAGCCCGGATCCTCGGATCCGGGCTCTTCGCCGTCTGCGCCCTCGCCCGGAGCAGACAGAGGCCGCGCCCGCGGCGGAGCCGCAATCGGATACAGCAAATCCCGTCAGGACCGCAGAGAGCCCGGATCCTCGGATCCGGGCTCTTCGCCGTCTGCGCCCTCGCCCCGAGCAGACAGAGGCCGCGCCCGCGGCGGAGCCGCAATCGGATACAGCAAATCCCGTCAGGACCGCAGAGAGAGCCCGGATCTTCGGATCCGGGCTCTTCGCCGTCAGGGCTGCTCGTTCTCATCAGAGCTCGGATCCGAAGATCCGGGCTCTTTCGCATGTCCTGACCTCGTCGTAAGCCACTCGGGCCCCCACGCGCCGTCTTGACGGCCCCTCATTCCGTCGGTACCCCAGAACCAGGGCCGTTCCCCGTGCGGCCTTCAGGAGGTGGCGTATGGCGACAGCGACCAGGCACGAGACGCGGGCCCTGCTCCGCGCGCATCTGTCGGCCGCGTCGTCGTACCGGCACCTCACACGTCACTGCCCGATCTGCCATCGCCTGCTGAGGCTGGCGATGGAGTCGGGGCCGGGTACGCCTCAGGTCGCGGCGCCGGCGCGGGAGGACGAGAGCCCGGCACCGGCATGATCCACGAGGGGCCTCAACACCCGCCAGAGCAGGGGCTGCTGGAGCCGGAGGCTCCTCTACCGCACCCGCGGCGGAGCTAACAAGCTGCTCGGTATGTGACGGGTGTCACCGCATGAGTTTTGGAAAGTGCGGTACTTACACCCCGCCTACAAAGGGTCAATTTAATATGTGCAATTGCACCCTGCCCGAGGTGCCGCACACCGATGATCCGACACCCCTCCCCAGGCTCCTACAAGGCCGCTCACGGCAGGTGCGGCAGACCCACCCCGGGCGCACAAAAAAGATCGCGCTGGACCCGGCGGAGTCCAGCGCGATCTACGACGCACCCTGTTGTATGCCTGGAAAGCTCTGACTGGCTTGGGCGTGGGGCCTGTTGGGGCAGGATCCCGCGTCGCTTGGAGCTGTGGTTCCGGACTCCGCGGCCAGTTGGGGGACCAGCCGGTTTGCCCGGTTATTCAGTTGTTCAGGCCTCGCTGCGCTGCTGCGGGATGCCCGCGAGCAGAGCGCGGACCTCGGCCTCGCGGTAGCGCCGATGCCCGCCGAGCGTGCGGATCGACGTGAGCTTGCCGGCCTTCGCCCACCGCGTGACCGTCTTGGGGTCGACGCGGAACATGGTGGCGACCTCAGCCGGGGTCAGCAGCGGCTCGGCATCAGGGGTGCGAGCGGTCATGAGCGGCCTCCTCGGGAGAACCGAACCTTCTCGGTTCTTTCCTCTAAATTCTGCACCTTGACCCGCGTTGCCCGAAATGGCGGACGCGAGTCGAGTCGGTTATAGGACGAACGGCTTGTCCTCGGCACTACAACTACACCATCTGTCCAGCCGCGTCGGCCAAACCGATGGAATTGCCCCTCCAGGTGTTCATCAGCGACGGAAGCCGATGGACCATGCCATAGCGGACAGTCACACCGCTGTGACGATCAGTCACAGGGTGATCAGGAAGTCACCAGACCCCCCAAAGCGTGCAATGCTGAGATTCCGCCCATAGTGCAGCACTACAGGACGGAAGGAGTCCTCCCCGGACTCCTTGTCCTATTTTGGCATGAGGAGGGGCAAGGGACGCAAGAGCCTCGTACGTGTAGTCCGTCACGCTTGGCCTACTTGAGAGGTCTGCCCGGATCGGGTCCTACGTCCCTTGTTGACGAAGTTTCAGGAGACGCAGAGCCCGCTTCAGGAACTCGGTGCGAGGACGAAACCCCAAATCGGGCGGTTCGTCAAACGTCAGTTCGTGACCGAATGCGAGCGGTCTGTACGGACATCAAGGTCAGGCGTCAGTTGGCCGACCGAAGATTCCGTACGGAACGCCACCGCTCGACGAGCCGGGCGTACGCCTCCCCCGCACCGGCCCCGTCGCCCCGGCGCAGCGCGGCGATGCCCTCGGCGACGTCCGCCGCGGAGTGGTCGTCCTCCAGCGTCCCGGTCGGCACCACGTGCACCAGGCCGCCGTAGTCCAGCTCCACGAGCGAGCGCGGGTGGAACTCCTCCAGCCAGCGGCCGACGTCCATCAGGCCGTCGATGAGCGGCCCTTCGTTCATGGCCTCCCTCAGGGCACGCAGGCCCCGGGCCACCCGCCGCCGGGCCTGGACCATGGGGGTGCGGTAGCGCAGCACGGGCGGGCCGTCGCCGGACTCGCCTTTGTCGTACTCGCGCTCCTCGTCGGAGACCAGCACGAACCAGTTGATCGGCACCTGCCAGGTGGCGGTACGGATCCACGGCCGGGCGTCCGGGTTGATCGTCAGCCAGCGCTCGTAGTCCTGGGCCGCCTGACGCCGCAGCACGGGCGGCAGGACCGCGTCCATGACCGGCGGGGGGAGCTCCTCGGAGAGGTCGTCCAGGGCCAGCCAGCCGCGCAGCCGGGTGCGCCAGGGGCAGACGCAGACGACGCCGTCCACGTCGAGGACGAAGGCGTCGTCGCTCTCGTGCACCGGCACCGGGACCGGCGGGGTGGGGGCCAAGTCGGCCAGGGCCCGGCGGAGTTCGTCCTGGTACGAGGGGCGGTCCGTGCGGCGGGCGTAGCGGGCCCACTGGCTGCGCTCCGGCTCCGGGAAGGCGGCCAGCGGTTCGTACACGCGCAGGTAGGTCGCATAGGGGACGATCACCGAGGTCACCTTGGGCACGCCTGCTCCCTCCCCCGCGCACCGCCGCGAAAACCTGCGGAGCCCACTCACGATCGCGCGGGAAATCTATGCAAATCGTCGCACGGGTGTACTCCGGTCGGAGGTGATCCTGTGCACTGTGCGGCCGACGGGGCCACCAGGCTCTAATCTCATGCTCAACAGTCCCCGCCACCCGCACGGGAGCTGGCTCTCCACCCGCCGCACCTACTCAGGAGTCACCACAGTGACCGACGTAACCGGCGCACCTGCTGATGTACTGCACACCCTGTTCCACTCGGACCAGGGCGGACATGAGCAAGTCGTGCTCTGCCAGGACCGCGCGAGCGGCCTCAAGGCCGTCATCGCCCTCCACTCCACCGCCCTGGGCCCCGCGCTCGGCGGTACGCGCTTCTACCCGTACGCGAACGAGGCCGAGGCCGTCGCCGACGCGCTGAACCTCGCCCGCGGGATGTCGTACAAGAACGCCATGGCCGGCCTCGACCACGGCGGCGGCAAAGCCGTGATCATCGGTGACCCGGACACGATCAAGAGCGAGGAGCTTCTCCTCGCCTACGGCCGTTTCGTCGCCTCCCTCGGCGGCCGCTACGTCACCGCGTGCGACGTCGGCACGTATGTCGCCGACATGGACGTCGTGGCCCGTGAGTGCCGCTGGACGACCGGCCGCTCGCCGGAGAACGGCGGCGCCGGGGACTCCTCCGTCCTCACCGCCTTCGGCGTCTACCAGGGCATGCGGGCCTCCGCGCAGCACCTGTGGGGCGACCCCTCGCTGCGCGGGAAGCGGGTCGGCATCGCCGGCGTCGGCAAGGTCGGCCACCACCTGGTGGAGCATCTGCGGGCCGAGGGCGCCGAGGTTCTCATCACCGACGTGCGCGAGGAGGCCGTGGGGCGGATCCTCGCGGCGCACCCGGCGGGGGTGACGGCCGTCGCCGACACCGCGACCCTGATCCGCGCCGAGGGCCTCGACATCTACGCCCCGTGCGCGCTCGGCGGTGCCCTGAACGACGACACCGTGCCCGCGCTCACCGCCAAGGTGGTCTGCGGCGCCGCCAACAACCAGCTCGCCCACCCGGGCGTGGAGAAGGACCTCGCCGACCGCGGGATCCTCTACGCGCCGGACTACGTGGTGAACGCCGGCGGTGTCATCCAGGTCGCGGACGAGCTGCACGGCTTCGACTTCGACCGGTGCAAGGCGAAGGCGTCGAAGATCTTCGACACCACGCTGGCCATATTCGCACGTGCGAAGGAGGACGGCATTCCGCCGGCCGCCGCGGCCGACCGGATCGCCGAGCAGCGGATGCACGACGCGACCCTGGCCCGCCGGGGGCGCTGACCCCGGGTCGGTGCGGGACTGATCCACGGAGTCTCGTACGTTTGACCGGTACCCGCCGGTGGGCAGTTAGAGAGAACTCTCACTTCTACCGGCGGGTCGACCGTCGATAAGTGGTTAAAATCGCGGTTGACCAGCGAGGACGGGGCGCCTCGAAGGTCCTGGGCGCGGGCACGTCATGCGGGCGACGTACCGTATGGGCGCGGGCTCAGGTACCGTGGAAGCCCTACGGACCGGTCTCTCCGCGGAGAGTCCGTGCCGGACCATGAACGCGTGTCAAGACTCTGGGGCCGTCGAGCCCCGTCGTTGAGGGGGTCGAGCCATGGGGCGCGGCCGGGCCAAGGCCAAGCAGACGAAGGTCGCCCGCCAGCTGAAGTACAACAGCGGTGGGACTGACCTCTCACGCCTGGCCGAGGAGCTGGGTGCATCGCCTTCGAATCCGCAGCCGCCTAACGGCGAGCCGCTCGAAGACGATGATCAGGATGACGACCTGTACGCACGGTACGCCGACCTCTATGAGGACGACGACGACGAGGACGACCAGTCCTCGCAGCATCGTCGCGGCGCTTGACCCTGCACTGAGCACTTGCCCGGTCGGTGACTTCGGTCACCGACCGGGTTCTGTGATGCCCGCGGGGTCATGACCCCCGTGCCTCAGTTCGCGTAGTCACCGATCAGGGCGGCACCAGTGGTGTGCTCGCCCCGGTCCGTGATCTCTCCGGCCACCCAGGCGTCCACGCCGCGGTCGGCGAGGGTCGCCAGGGCCACGTCCACGGACTCCTGCGGCACGATCGCGATCATGCCGACGCCCATGTTCAGGGTCTTTTCGAGCTCCAGGCGCTCGACGCTGCCCGTGCGGCCGACGAGGTCGAAGATCGGGGCCGGCGTCCAGGTGGAGCGGTCCACGATCGCGTGCAGCTGGTCCGGGATCACCCGGGCGAGGTTGGCCGCGAGGCCGCCGCCGGTGATGTGGCTGAAGGCGTGCACCTCGGTGGTGCGCATCAGGGCCAGGCAGTCCAACGAGTAGATCTTCGTCGGCTCCAGGAGCTCCTCGCCGAGGGTGCGGCCGAGCTCCTCGATGTGCGCGTCCAGCGCCAGGCCCGCCTGGTTCAGCAGGACGTGGCGGACGAGGGAGTACCCGTTCGAGTGAAGACCGGAGGACGCCATGGCGATCACCGCGTCACCCGTCCGGATGCGATCCGCGCCGAGCAGCCGGTCGGCCTCCACGACGCCCGTACCGGCGCCGGCGACGTCGAAGTCGTCCTCGCCCAGCAGGCCCGGGTGCTCGGCCGTCTCACCGCCGACCAGGGCGCAGCCGGCGAGCACACAGCCCTCGGCGATGCCCTTGACGATGGCGGCGACCCGCTCGGGGTGGACCTTGCCGACGCAGATGTAGTCGGTCATGAACAGCGGCTCGGCGCCGCAGACCACGATGTCGTCCATGACCATGGCGACCAGGTCGTGGCCGATGCTGTCGTAAACGCCGAGCTGTCGGGCGATGTCGACCTTGGTGCCGACACCGTCCGTGGCGGAGGCGAGCAGGGGCCGCTCGTAGTTCTTCAGGGCGGAGGCGTCGAAGAGACCGGCGAAGCCGCCGAGGCCGCCGAGGACCTCGGGGCGCTGGGCCTTCTTCACCCACTCCTTCATCAGTTCGACGGCGCGGTCGCCGGCTTCGATGTCGACGCCCGCGGCTGCGTAGCTGGCACCAGTTGTGTCAGGCATGACGATAAGAACCTTTGTGTCGTACGGCAGGTGTTACGGGCCGTCTACGGGCGGCGGATCGCGTCGGCGGCGGCCGTGGCGGCCGGGCCGGCGGCCAGCTCCGTCTCCAGCAGCTGCTTGCCGAGCAGCTCGGGGTCCGGGAGCTCCATCGGGTACTCGCCGTCGAAGCAGGCGCGGCACAGGTTCGGCTTGGCGATGGTGGTCGCCTCGATCATGCCGTCGATGGAGATGTAGGCCAGGGAGTCGGCGCCCAGGGAGGTGCCGATCTCGTCGATCGTCATGCCGTTGGCGATGAGCTCGGCGCGGGTGGCGAAGTCGATGCCGAAGAAGCAGGGCCACTTCACGGGCGGCGAGGAGATCCGGATGTGGACCTCGGCCGCGCCCGCCTCGCGGAGCATGCGGACCAGGGCCCGCTGGGTGTTGCCGCGCACGATGGAGTCGTCGACGACGACCAGGCGCTTGCCCTTGATGACTTCCTTCAGCGGGTTCAGCTTCAGACGGATGCCCAGCTGGCGGATGGTCTGCGAGGGCTGGATGAACGTCCGGCCGACATACGCGTTCTTGACGAGGCCGGCGCCGAACGGAATGCCGGAGGCCTCCGCGTAGCCGATCGCCGCGGGCGTGCCCGATTCCGGGGTCGCTATCACCAGGTCGGCCTCGACGGGCGCTTCCTTGGCGAGCTTGCGGCCCATCTCCACGCGGGAGAGGTACACGTTCCGGCCGGCGATGTCGGTGTCCGGGCGGGCCAGGTACACGTACTCGAAGACACAGCCCTTGGGCTTCGCGTCCGCGAATCGGGAGGTTCGCAGGCCGTTCTCGTCGATGGCGACGAACTCGCCCGGCTCGATCTCCCGGACGTAGCTGGCGCCGCAGATGTCGAGGGCGGCGGACTCGGAGGCGACGACCCAGCCGCGCTCGAGCCGGCCGAGGACCAGCGGGCGGATGCCCTGGGGGTCCCGGGCCGCGTACAGGGTGTGCTCGTCCATGAAGACGAGCGAGAAGGCGCCCCGGACCTTCGGGAGGACCGTGTGAGCGGCCTCCTCGATGGTCAGCGGCTTGCCGTCCTCGTCGACCTGGGCCGCGAGGAGCGCGGTGAGCAGGTCGGTGTCGTTGGTCGCCGCGACGCGCGGGGTGCGTCCGCCGTCCTGCTTGGGCAGGTCGGCGACCATCTCGGCGAGCTGGGCGGTGTTGACGAGATTGCCGTTGTGGCCGAGCGCGATGGATCCGTGTCCGGTCGCGCGGAAGGTCGGCTGGGCGTTCTCCCAGACGGAGGCACCGGTGGTCGAGTAGCGGGCGTGACCGACCGCGATGTGACCCTGGAGCGAACCGAGGGAGGTCTCGTCGAAGACCTGGGAAACCAGGCCCATGTCCTTGAAGACGAGGATCTGCGAGCCGTTGCTGACCGCGATTCCCGCGGATTCCTGGCCTCGATGCTGGAGGGCGTAGAGCCCGAAGTACGTGAGCTTGGCGACCTCTTCGCCCGGAGCCCAGACACCGAAGACGCCGCAAGCGTCCTGGGGGCCCTTCTCACCGGGGAGCAGGTCGTGGTTGAGTCGTCCGTCACCACGTGGCACGCCACCGAGTGTAGGCGAGGTCGACCACTGGTCCGAATTGGGGATACCGGACTTTCCGGTGGATCACCGCTCGGCGACCGCTCGCACACTCGTACCGTTTTCGCTGGTCAGCGTCAGGGTTTGGTGATCGACTCCGTACTTCAGCTTCCCGTCGAAAAGACGCAGCAGCGTCTTCTCGCCGTCCATGAGTGAGTCTTCGCACATCATTCGGGTCGTGGCCGGGGGGCCGACGGTGATATGGCCGTCGCTGACCGTGGCCTTCGCGTTCACCTTGTTGCAGCCGAGACTGCCGGAGACCGTGCCCTTCTTCGCGTCGAAGGTGAGGTGGGCCCGGCCGTCGGCGTTCGGGGTCGTGACGGTCCACTTGGTGCCGGCCAGCGGGGCGTCCTTGGCCTTGGTCAGGCGGACGGTGTCACCCGCGTCGGTGGTGAGGGTGAGGTGGTCGTCGTCCACCTTCGCCTTCAGCTCCTGGTCGGAGAAGGCCCGCGCGAGGGTCGTCTCGAACTCCATGGGCTTGTTCTCGCAGGCCATCTCGGTGGACCTGGTCTTGCCCAGCCGGACGCGGTCGCCGTCGACGGTGGCCTCGGCGCTGAAGTTGTTGCAGCCGAGGCTGCCCTCGGCCCGGCCCTTGTCGATGGTCACATGGGCACCGGTGGGGGCCTTCTGCGTCGTGCCGTCCGCGGTGACGCTGTCCACGTTCCACCGCACGCCGGTGACCGGCTTGTCGGCACCGACCGAGCCGCTGCCGCCGTCCGCCTTCTCGCTGCCGCAGGCCGCCATGAGCGGGACGAGCATGGCGGCGGCCGTCAGGGTCATGCGCTGCTTCTGCCTGTCCATGCCACTTCGACGGGGGACCCGGGGGGATCGGTTCCCCTTACGGCGGGGATTCCTTCTGATGCCATGAGCATTCAGGCGAACGGGCGGCCGGTGCTCAGGCCATCAGGGGCAGGAGGGCCGACAGGTCCGCGCGCTCCCCGCTCGCGCTGACCTTGGCGTCCTGGAGGGCCTCGGCCCACGCCAGCCGCCCGGTCGCCAGCCGGATCCAGGTCAGCGGGTCCGTCTCGACGACGTTGGGCGGGGTGCCCCGGGTGTGCCTCGGCCCCGCCACGCACTGCACCACCGCGTACGGCGGCACTCTCACCTCCGTCGAACCACCGGGCGCCTTCACGGCGAGCGCGTCGGCCAGCAGCCGGGTGCAGGCGGCCAGGGCCTGGCGGTCGTAGGGGATGTCCAGGCCGGGGACGGCGGCGTTGAGGTCGTCGGTGTGGACGACGAGTTCGACGGTGCGGGTGACGAGGTAGTCGGCGAGGGGCAGCGCGCCGGCGCTGGTGGCGAGCAGCCGGGTGCCGGGGTGGGCGGCGAGGTCGGCGGTGAAGCGCTCCTCGACGGCCGCGAGGTGGGCGGCCGGGTCGGGGTGGCTCCCGGCCGGCTCGCGGGCGTGGGCGGCGATGTCCGGGGCGTCGGCCACGATCGCGGCGGGCCAGTCGAGCAGCGTGCCGTCCTGCTTGGCCGGCTCCGGCAGGCCGGTCAGCCGGGAGACCGCCGCGAGGCTCATCCCGACGTGGGCCACCAGCTCCCGGACGGTCCAGTCGCCCAACCGGGTGGGCAGGGCGAGCTGCTCGGGGGTGAGTCCGGCGGCAGCGGCCCGTACGTTCCCGAACTGGGCGAGCACCGCCGTGCGGATCTTGGCGGGGTCGTAGCTGCGGGTGCGCTTCTTGGCCGGTGGCATGGGGGCCAGCCTAAGTGGGGGCGGTGACAGAGGGGGGTGCCTCGAAGGTCTCCCCGTTCCGGGGCACGCCGATGCCCCGCCAGGTGAAGGGAACGCCCCGGGCCACGCCCGGGTCCGGGCCGTCCATCAGCTGGAAGTGCAGGTGCGGTTCGGAGGAGTTGCCGGAGTTGCCGCAGTGGGCGACCACCTGACCGGCCCGTACCCAGTCGCCCTCGCGGACGGTGAGGGAGCCGCGCCGGAGATGGGCGTAGGCGGCGTAGGTGTCGTTGCCGAGGTCGAGGACGAGGTGGTTGCCGAGGATGCGGTGGACGCCGGCGACCTCTCGCACCATCCCCTCGGGAAGCATCAGGTACAGCAGCCCCGGCAGGGAGGTGCGGCTGAGGTGGTCGCGCTGCCGGTGTTCGGCGCGTACGACCGTGCCGTCGGCGACGGCGAGGACGGGGGCGCCGTAGGCCGGGAAGTCCTTGGGGCGGCGGGCGAGCGGCCACAGCCACCGGAAAGCCGGGCGGGCGCCCGGTTCGGGCTCGGCGAGGATGTCGATGGCGAAGGTCTGGCCGTAGCTGTGCACGCCGTGGCTGGGAGTGCGGTCGGCCGGGCTGTTCAGCGCGGACCAGCGGCCGGTGACGGGCGGGTCGACGCCGACGGGCTCGCGGGCGGCCCGCGGCGCGTCCGGGGCGCCGCCCCACCGGTTGACCAGGATGACGACGGCGTACGCCAGGACCGCCGGCGCGAAGTTCCACCACCAGGGAACGGCCGACAGGCCGAAGCAGAGGTCGGCGGCTATCAGGCCGAAGAAGACCAGCCACAGGGCGCGATAGGTCACCATGCCGAGTTTGCGTGCGGACATCCTGTCTCCCGGTTCCTCTAGGGGCGGGTGGTCGCCAGCGCCGTCAGGAGCGGTACGACCCGAGCCGGCGGCACTTCGTGGCGGCCCCGGCCGGTCGTGTGCAGCCAACCCGTGGCGGTGAGCTGACGCAGGTGGTGGTAGATCTGGCCGGTCGTGCCGACCTCGTCCAGCTCGGCGAGTTCGGCGGCGGTGCGCCGGCCGCCGAGGATCTCGCGCAGCAGGCGGACACGGACCGGGTGGCCGAGCGCGGCGAACGACTCGGCGGCCGTCGTCCACTCGTCCTCCAGCAGGTCCTGGGTGAGGGCGGTCATCTGCCAGGCGTACTCCTCGCCCGTCGGCAGGCGCACAGAGCCGGTGTAGAGGACTCCGCCGTCGGCCGCTCCCGCCTCCGACAGCTGGTCCTTCAGCCCGTTCAGGGCCCAGAAGTCGCTCCCGTCGATGCGGGGGCCGGTGCGCCTGGCCCCTTCCAGGGCCTCGATGCGGCGTTCGAGTTCGGCTACGCGTTGCTCCAGTTCCACTCCTCCGAGATTACGGAACTACGTAATATCGTGCAAGTGCCGGGTGGGCTGGGCGCACCGGTCCGGGCACGCCGAAGCCCCCGTCCGGCGGACCGGGCGGGGGCTTCGGAGCCGTTGCCTACTTCAGCAGTGCCGGGATCGTGCCCTCGTGCGTCTCGCGCAGCTCGGTCAGGGTGAGCGCGAACTCGCCCTGGACGTCCACGGTGTCGCCGTCGACGACACCGATGCGGGTGACCGGGAGGCCCCGCGCACCGCACATGTCGTTGAAGCGGACCTCCTCGGAGCGCGGCACGGCCACCACGGCGCGGCCCGCCGACTCGGAGAAGAGGAAGGTGAAGGCGTCCAGACCGTCCGGGACGATCAGGCGGGCGCCCTTGCCGCCCAGCAGCGCCGACTCGACGACCGCCTGGATCAGACCGCCGTCGGACAGGTCGTGCGCGGAGTCGATCATGCCGTCGCGGGAGGCGGAGATCAGGATCTCCGCCAGCAGGCGCTCGCGCTCCAGGTCGACCTTGGGCGGCAGACCACCGAGATGGTCGTGCACGACCTGCGACCAGGCCGAGCCGCCGAACTCCTCACGCGTGTCGCCGAGGAGGTAGAGCAGCTGCCCCTCCTCCTGGAAGGCGACCGGCGTGCGGCGGGCCACGTCGTCGATGACACCGAGGACCGCGACCACCGGGGTCGGGTGGATGGCGGCCTCGCCCGTCTGGTTGTAGAGGGAGACGTTGCCGCCGGTCACCGGCGTGCCGAGCTGCTGGCAGGCGTCCGCCAGACCGCGCACGGCCTCCGCGAACTGCCACATCACCGCCGGGTCCTCGGGCGAGCCGAAGTTCAGGCAGTCGGAGACGGCCAGCGGCTTGGCGCCGGTGGTGGCGACGTTGCGGTACGCCTCCGCCAGGGCCAGCTGGGCGCCGTGGTACGGGTCGAGCTTGGCGTACCGGCCGTTGCCGTCCGTGGCGATGGCCACGCCGAGGCCGGTCTCCTCGTCGATCCGGATCATGCCGGAGTCCTCGGGCTGGGCGAGGACGGTGTTGCCCTGCACGAAGTGGTCGTACTGGCTGGTGATCCAGGACTTGGAGGCCTGGTTCGGGGAGCCGACCAGCTTCAGGACCTGGTCCTTCAGCTCCTCGGAGGTCGCCGGCCGGGGCAGCTTGTTGGCGTCGTCGGCCTGGAGCTCGTCCTGCCAGGACGGGCGGGCGTACGGGCGCTCGTAGACCGGGCCCTCGTGCGCGACCGTGCGCGGGTCGACGTCGACGATCTTGCCGCCGTGCCAGTAGATCTCCAGGCGGTCGCCGTCGGTCACCTCACCGATGACGGTGGCGATGACGTCCCACTTCTCGCAGATCTCCAGGAAGCGGTCGACCTTCTCCGGCTCGACGACCGCGCACATGCGTTCCTGCGACTCGCTCATGAGGATTTCCTCGGGCGAGAGCGTGGAGTCGCGCAGGGGGACGTCGTCCAGGGTGACGCGCATCCCGCCGGAGCCGTTGGAGGCGAGCTCGGAGGTGGCGCAGGACAGGCCCGCCGCGCCGAGGTCCTGGATGCCGACGACCAGCTTCTCGGCGAAGGCCTCCAGGGTGCACTCGATGAGGAGCTTCTCCTGGAAGGGGTCGCCGACCTGGACGGCCGGGCGCTTCGAGGGCTTGGCGTCGTCGAAGGTCTCGGAGGCCAGGATCGAGGCGCCGCCGATGCCGTCGCCGCCGGTGCGGGCCCCGTACAGGATGACCTTGTTACCCGCGCCGGACGCCTTCGCGAGGTGGATGTCCTCGTGCCGCATGACGCCGATGGCGCCGGCGTTGACCAGCGGGTTGCCCTGGTAGCAGGCGTCGAAGACGACCTCGCCGCCGATGTTGGGCAGGCCCAGGCAGTTGCCGTAGCCGCCGATGCCCGCGACGACGCCCGGCAGGACGCGCTTGGTGTCGGGGTGGTCGGCTGCGCCGAAGCGCAGCGGGTCGACGACCGCGACCGGGCGGGCGCCCATCGCGATGATGTCGCGGACGATGCCGCCGACACCGGTGGCCGCGCCCTGGTAGGGCTCCACGTACGACGGGTGGTTGTGCGACTCGACCTTGAAGGTGACCGCGTAGCCCTGGCCGACGTCCACGACACCGGCGTTCTCACCGATGCCTACGAGCATCGCGTCGGACTCGGGGGCCTTCTCGCCGAACTGGCGCAGGTGCACCTTGCTGCTCTTATACGAGCAGTGCTCGGACCACATGACGGAGTACATTGCGAGCTCGGCGCCCGTGGGCCGGCGGCCGAGGATCTCGACCACGCGCTCGTACTCGTCCTTCTTCAGGCCCAGTTCGGCCCAGGGCAGCTCGACGTCGGGGGTCGCGGCCGCGTGCTCGACCGTGTCCAGAGGCGTCCGGCTCATGCGTTGACCAGCTTCTTGAGGATCGAGGTGAAGAACGGGAGGCCGTCGGTGCGGCCGGTGCCGATCAGCGGCTCGACGGCGTGCTCGGGGTGCGGCATGAGGCCGACCACGTTCCCGGCCTCGTTGGTGACGCCGGCGATGTCCCGCTGCGAGCCGTTGGGATTGAAGTCCATGTAGCGGAAGGCGACGCGGCCCTCGGCCTCCAGCTGGTCGAGCGTGTACGCGTCGGCGACGTACTGCCCGTCGTTGTTCTTCAGCGGGATGTGGATCTCCTGGCCGGCCGAGTAGTCGGTGGTCCAGGCGGTCTCGGCGTTCTCCACGCGCAGCTTCTGGTCGCGGCAGATGAAGTGCAGGTGGTCGTTGCGCAGCATCGTGCCCGGCAGCAGGTGGGCCTCGGTGAGGATCTGGAAGCCGTTGCAGATGCCGAGCACCGGCAGACCGGCCTTCGCCTGCTCCAGCAGGGGCTCCATCACCGGCGAGAAGCGGGCGATGGCCCCGGCGCGCAGATAGTCGCCGTAGGAGAAACCGCCGCACAGCACCACGGCGTCGACCTGCTTGAGGTCCTTGTCCTTGTGCCACAGGGCGACCGGCTCGGCGCCCGCGACGCGGATCGCGCGCTGTGTGTCACGGTCGTCCAGACTGCCGGGAAAAGTGACGACGCCAATACGAGCGGTCACTTCGCGGCCTCCGCGACTTCCTCGACCCGGATCGTGAAGTCCTCGATCACGGTGTTCGCGAGGAAGGACTCCGCAAGATCATGAATGCGGGCGAGGGCGGCCTCGTCGACCGGCCCGTCAACTTCCAGTTCGAAACGCTTTCCCTGGCGGACGTCCGAGATCCCGTCGAAACCCAGCCGCGGCAGTGCGCGCTGGACCGCCTGGCCCTGGGGGTCGAGGATCTCCGGCTTGAGCATGACGTCGACTACGACGCGTGCCACTGGCACTCCCGGTGTGTGGTGCTGAGCAGGTTCCTTCAGACTACCCGGACAAAATTTCTACGCGCGTTGACTTGTAGGAAACTACGTGACCGTCATCACGATCCGGCATCGAAGGACCCACACACGGAATTTTCGGGAAAGATTCCGGATCGACACCCGGCGCCTATTGCCTTCTGACACGCAGAAGGATTTAGTCGGGCTTCACAATGTATTGCCGGGCACTGTACAAATGAATTGGCATAGTGCCGCATGAAGGGACCGATATTCGTGGCGCAGAAGGTCGTGGTCACTCTCTTTGACGACATCGACGGCTCGGAAGCGACGGAAACGATCGCCTTCGGACTGGACGGCAGGTCGTACGAGATCGATCTGAGCGAAGTCAACGCCGGAGAACTGCGGAAGGCGCTCGCGCCCTACGTGGAAGCCGGCCGCAAGCGGTCCCGCTCGGGCAAGGCGTACCGGCAGACGGAGGTCGCCCCCGACCCGTCGGCCGTGCGTGCCTGGGCCCAGGCCAACAAGATGGAGGTCCCCGCGCGCGGGCGCATCCCCAAGAAGGTCTACGAGGCGTTCACCGCCGCGCAGTGACGGCCCGTCGGGCCCGGACCGGCGCCCGGCCACCCGCCCCTCGCGGCAACCGACTTGCGCAGCACCCCGGCTGATCAGCTAGAGTCTGGAGCACGCCGAGGGGCGAGGCCGAAAGGCCCAGCTCACGGAAACATGCGGGTGTAGTTCAGTAGTAGAACATCCCCCTTCCAGGGGGAAGGCGCAGTGTGCGATTCCTGTCACCCGCTCTGCATCGCCGTACCGGCCACTGTCGTGGATCAGGTAGGCTGGTGCCCGCACCGGTCAGTGAAAGCTGATCGGGAGCACATGCGGACGTAGCTCAGTTGGTAGAGCGCAACCTTGCCAAGGTTGAGGTCGCGAGTTCGAACCTCGTCGTCCGCTCGGGAAAGAAGCCCCGGTCCATCAGGACCGGGGCTTCTTCGTGTCCTGCTCCCCGCTTCTGACATTTGTCATGCCGAGTGATGACAGCGCGCACTGCTTGCTGACCCGAACGGCCGGAACGCTTGGAGCATGGAAACCAACGGACACGAACACGTGATTGAGGTCACTGACCTGCGGCGTGTGTACGGGGGCGGGTTCGAGGCGGTCCGCGGAATCAGCTTTTCCGTCCGGCGCGGGGAGATCTTCGCGCTGCTCGGCACCAACGGCGCGGGCAAGACGTCGACCGTCGAACTCCTGGAGGGACTCGCGCAGCCGGCCGGCGGACGAGTACGCGTCCTCGGGCACGACCCCTACACCGACCGGGCCGCCGTACGGCCGCGCACCGGCGTGATGCTCCAGGAGGGCGGCTTCCCCTCCGAGCTCACCGTCGCCGAGACCGCGCGGATGTGGGCGGGATGCGTGAGCGGGGCCCGGCCGCCGGCGGAGGTACTGGCGCTGGTCGGCCTGGAGGCGAAGGCCGAGACGAGGGTCAAGCAGCTGTCCGGCGGCCAGCGGCGCCGCCTCGACCTGGCCCTCGCCCTGCTCGGCGACCCCGCGGTGCTCTTCCTCGACGAGCCGTCCACCGGGCTGGACGCCGAAGGCCGCCGGGCGACCTGGGAGTTGGTGAGCGCGCTGCGCGACGGCGGCACGACCGTGCTGCTGACCACGCACTACCTGGAAGAGGCCGAGAACCTCGCCGACCGGCTCGCGATCATGCACGAGGGCCGGATCGCCACCACCGGTACCCCGGCCGAGGTGACCGCCGCGGAGCCGTCGCGGATCTCCTTCGAACTGCCCGACGGCTACTTCGTCGGCGACCTCCCGCCGCTCGGCGAGCTGGGCGTGACCGGCCACGAGACCGACGGCCGGATCGTCCGGCTGCGCACCCATGAACTCCAGCGGTCGGCCACCGGCCTGCTGATGTGGGCCGCGCAGGCCCGGGTCGAGCTGCGCCGCCTGGACGTGCGCTCGGCCTCCCTGGAGGAGGCGTTCCTCGGGATCGCCAAGGACGCCTCCGCGCGGCAGGCCATGGGCACGACGACGAAGGAGTACGCGGCATGAGCGCCACCCGTACGACGCCCCGCCCGGTCGCGGCGGCGACGACCCCGCTGAGCCGGATGACCTCTCTGGCCCGCGCCGAACTGACCCTGCTCGGGCGGACCCGTGGCGCGCTGTTCGCCGCCCTGTTCGTGCCGCTGGTGATGCCGGTCAGCGTGAAGGCGGCGTCCGAGGACATGGACCTCGCCGGGGCGGGGCTGAGCCCCGGCACCCTGGTGCTGCCCGCCGCCGTCGGCTTCTCCCTGCTGTTCGCCGTCTACTCCGTGCTCGTCGGCGCGTTCGTCGTGCGGCGTGAGGAGCTCGTGCTCAAGCGGCTGCGCACCGGTGAGCTGCGGGACATCGAGATCCTGGCCGGCACGTCACTGCCGGCGGTCATCACCGGGCTCGCGCAGTGCCTGCTGCTGGTGGTGGGGTGTGCGGTGCTGATGGACCTGTCCGCGCCGTCGGCGCCCCATCTGGTCGTCCTCGGGCTGCTGTTGGGGCTCGTGATGAGCGCCGCCCTCGCCGCGGCCACCGCGAGTTTCACCCGGACCGGCGAGAGCGCCCAGGTCACGCCCATGCCACTGCTGATGGTCTCGATGATCGGCTCCGGCATGTTCGTACCGCTGGAACTGTTCCCGGACCGCGTGGCCTCCCTCCTCGAACTGCTGCCGCTGACGCCCGTGGTCACGCTGGTGCGCGGTGGCTGGACCGGGGACCTCCCCGCGTACGAGGCGCTGGGCGCTCTCGCGACCGCCATGGCCTGGATCCTCATCGCGGTGTTTGCTGTACGGCGGTGGTTCCGCTGGGAACCGCGGCGTTGACCGAAGGGGAGTGACGGGGCGGATGCGCACGCCGGGCAGGTGGTGGCGGCACAAGACCACGCCGGAGAAGGTCGAGTCGTACACACGGTGGTCGTTCCACTTCTTCGCGGTGATGGAGTTCTTCTCCGTCGGACTCACGTCCGTGGCTCCGCTCGGGCCGCGGCTGGGTGCCGTCGCGATGCTGGTGGTCGCGGTGCACGCGGCCCTCTGCTTCGTGACCGTGTCGCGGTCGGTCGACTGGACCCGTGGCCGCAGGCCCCAGCCCACCGTCCTGATGTGGACCCTGGCCGCCGTCACCGCCGCCATCGCCGCGGCCGCGCTCGGCCTCGCCGAGCTCGGACCCGACCGCGAGGGCATCGACACCGCCGCCGGTGGCGTCTTCGGAGTGATCCTGATCTTCGGGCCCGGCATCATCGCGCTCGGCGTCCGCTCCCGGCGGCGCGCGTTCGGCATCGCGGGGGGCTTCGCGGCGGGCACCTGGGTGGCGGCGTTCGCGCTCGGCGCCCCCGCGCTCACGGCGCTCTTCACGTCTCTGATCGTGCTGATCGGCGGCGTGTTCATCGCCTTCACGGCCGTGTTCTCGGTGTGGCTGCTCAACTCCGTCTACGAGCTCGACGAGGCCCGCGAGGCCCGGGCCCGGCTCGCCGTCGCCGAGGAGCGGCTGAGGTTCGGGCGGGATCTGCACGACGTCATGGGGCGCAATCTCGCCGTGATCGCCCTGAAGAGCGAGCTGGCCGTGCAGCTGGCGCAGCGGGGGCGGCCCGAGGCCGTGACGCAGATGGTCGAGGTGCAGCGGCTCGCGCAGGAGTCGCAGCGGGAGGTACGGGAGGTCGTGCGCGGCTACCGGGAGGCCGACCTCGGCTCGGAACTCGCCGGGGCGCAAGGGGTGCTGGCGGCGGCCGGCATCGACTGCACGGTCGGCGGGGCGACGGCGGTCGGATTGCCGACCGCGGTGCAGTCCGCCCTGGGGTGGGTGGTGCGGGAGGCCGCGACGAACGTTCTGCGGCACGGGGACGCTCGGCGGTGTGCGGTGCGATTGCAGGTGCTGGAGGGGCGAGTGGTGTTGTCCGTGGAGAACGACGGGGTGAGCGAGGCGGGGCCGGAGTCCAAGGCCGGACCGTCCGGCTCGGGGCTCGCCGGGCTGCGGGAGCGGCTGGCGGAGATCGACGGGACGCTGGAGGCCGGGCCCGCGGGGCAAGGGCTGTTCCGGCTGACGGCGGAGATTCCGCTGCCGTCGCGGTCCGGCCCCTCCGGCGCCGTCCCGGCCGCCGTCGCCACGCGCGCTGTGAGTGAGGTCACACCATGACGGCCGTGGACCCCGTGCGGCTGCTGCTCGCCGACGACGAGCACCTCATCCGGGGAGCGCTCGCCGCGCTGCTGTCGCTGGAGGACGACCTCGTCGTGGTCGCCGAGGCGGCCACCGGGCCCGAGGCGCTGGCGATGGCCCGGGCGCACAAACCCGACGTCGCCGTGCTGGATCTCCAGATGCCCGGCGCCGACGGTGTGAAGGTCGCCACATCCCTGCGGACCGAACTGCCCGGCTGCAAGGTGCTCATCGTGACCAGCCACGGACGGCCCGGGCATCTGAAGCGGGCGCTGGCGGCCGGGGTGCGCGGGTTCGTGCCGAAGACCGTGAGCGCGCAGCGGCTCGCGGAGCTCATCCGGACGGTGTACGCCGGGAACCGTTACGTCGACCCTGAGTTGGCCGCCGACGCGATCGCCGCCGGGGATTCGCCACTGACCGCGCGGGAGGCCGAGGTCCTGGAACTCGCCGCCGACGGTGCGCCCGTCGCGGAGATCGCCGAGCGGGCCGCGCTGTCGCAGGGGACCGTGCGGAACTATCTGTCGTCGGCCGTCTCAAAGCTCGGTGCCGAGAACCGGCATGCGGCGGTACGGCTCGCGCGGGAGCGAGGTTGGGTATAGTGGTTCTCGCGCCACGGCGCATGCGAACGTAGCTCAGTTGGTAGAGCGCAACCTTGCCAAGGTTGAGGTCGCGAGTTCGAACCTCGTCGTTCGCTCCATCGAGAAGCCCCCCGGTTCCGCCGGGGGGCTTACTTGTGTCCTACGACCAGCTCGTGCCGGTCAGGCGCTCGTACGCCTCGACGTACTTGGCGCGGGTGGCGTCGACGACCTGCTGGGGCAGGGCCGGCGGCGGCTGCTCGCTCTTGCGGTCCCAGCCGGACTCCGCCGAGGTCAGCCAGTCCCGGACGAACTGCTTGTCGTACGACGGCTGCGCACGGCCCGGCTGCCACTGGTCGGCCGGCCAGAAGCGGGAGGAGTCCGCCGTGAGGACCTCGTCGGCGAGGACCAGATCGTCGCCCTCGAAGCCGAACTCGAACTTGGTGTCGGCGAGGATGATGCCCCGCTCCCGGGCGATGTCCCGGCCCCGGGAGTAGACGGCGAGGGTCGCCTGGCGCAGCCGGGCGGCGGTGTCCGCGCCGACCTGGCGGGCGACCTCCTCGTAGGAGACGTTCTCGTCGTGCTCGCCGACGGCGGCCTTGGTGGCCGGGGTGAAGATCGGGGCGGGCAGTTCACTGCCGTCCGTCAGGCCCTCCGGCAGGGCGAGGCCGCAGACCGTGCGGGTCTCGTTGTACTCGGCGAGGCCCGAGCCGGTGAGGTAGCCGCGGGCCACGCACTCGACCGGGACCATCTGCAGCGACTTGCAGATCAGCGTGCGGCCCGCCCAGTCGGCGGGGGCGCCGTCGGGCAGTTCCGTGCTCAGCACGTGGTTCGGGACCAGGTCGGCGAGCCGGTCGAACCACCACAGGGACAGCTGCGTGAGGATCCGGCCCTTGTCGGGGATCTCGGTCGGCAGCACCCAGTCGTAGGCGGAGATACGGTCACTGGCGACCATCACGAGGTCGCCCGCCTCGTTCCGGTACAGCTCGCGCACCTTGCCGGTGTGCAGATGTACCAGACCCGGAACCTGGATCGGCTCGGGCTTTTCGACGAATCCGGACACGGTGCCTCCCCGTGGTTCTGTCCAAGTGGCTCGATTCTCCCGTATCCGAGCCTGATCACGGACAGGGGGTCAGTCGCGTTTGCAGATGCGGTCCAGGAGATTGGCGGTGGCACGCTGGATGCGCGGATCGACGTGGCCGGGGCGGTCCAGGGCCGGTGACCAGGCGAACGTTCCGGATGCGAAGACCCAGGCGCCGGAGGGGGCGCGGTACAGGGACGTCTCCTGGTGACGGAGGGCGCCCTCCTTGTCGGTGTACGGGGAGTGGGCGAGCAGCATGCGCTCCTCGTGCTCGGGCAGCGGGGTGCGCGGGAAGTAGCGGTCGGCCTCGCCCGCCACCAGGTTCTCGATCTCGTCGCCCTCGTGCGCCCCGGTCGCCTCCCACAGCCAGTGCCCGGCGTTGCGCACGATCAGCGGGTGCGGCTCGGGGACGGGTCCGGCGTACTGGATGCCCATGAGCTGCTGCTCCGCACGGTCGATCTCCCGCCACAGCACCGGCTTGCCCGGGCCCCTGCGCTTGCGGCAGGTCAGCAGCCTGTCGGGGACGCCGGACGGGGAGGGGCCCAGCTCCACCTGCCAGTACATGGAGTTGGCGGAGAGGAAGACCAGCGAGGTGCCGGCGTCGCGGCCGCGCTCCGCGGTGGCGCGCATGGCGGCCGACCAGTACTCGTCGTGGCCCGGGAAGACCAGGCCGCGGTAGCGGGTGGGGTCGACGCGACCCGCGTGCAGGTCGCTGGCGTCGGCGTAGGCGACGTCGTAGCCGTAGCGCTCGGCCCAGCGGATGAAGTCGTAGGCGTGGCCGACGTGCAGGGGCAGGCCCGCGCCCGCGTACGGGCGGTCGAAGGAGACCGTCGTGGCGGCCTCGGACTCGCCGAGCAGCCGGCCCTTCTCGTCCCAGGCGTGGTAGAGGCTGGCGCCGGTGCGGCCGTCCTCCGGGTAGAGGTTGTACGCCTGCCAGGTGACGTCGGGCAGCACGAGCAGCAGGTCGGCGGGCTGGTCGTGGCGGACGGTGAAGGGCACGTGGGAGCGGTAGCCGTCGGCGGTGGTGAGAACGGCGACGTACGCGCCGATGTTCCAGTACGAGGGGACCTGGAGGCGCCAGGACAGCCACCAGTGGTGGCAGGAGACCGTACGGTCCGCTGCGAGCGGCGCGGGCTGGACGATGCCGGACAGCCGCGGGCTGGTGGTGATCTTCGCGGCGCCGTCACCGCCGTAGTGGCCGATGCGGTAGATGTCGACGGCGAACTGCTGCGGCGGGTCGACGGTGATGTGGAAGTCGATGGCTTCGCCGGGGGCGACCGCGCCGGTGGAGGTGAAGCCCTTGATCTGGCGGTTGACGTCGTCGGCCGCGCGGGGGCCGCCCGAGCGGCTGCCCTTCTTCGGCGGGTTCGGCGCGTCCTGGTCCACGTACCAGGGGACGACCTGGCCCGAGTCGTCGAAGTAGGTCACGTTGCCCCGCAGCCACGGAACGGGGCCCTGCCCGAAGGGATCCGTCACGGCGTGTGCCAGCGCTCCCGACTCCCAGCGGCGGATCTGCTCCGAGCCCATGGTGCTTCCCCTCCCCTGTGCCCCCGTGGTGGTGCCTGCCCGAGTGGTGTGTGCGGTGCTCTGTGCGGCGTGCGGTGCCTGAGCGGTGCGTGCGGCGTCCGCGGTCCGTGCGGCGCCGTCGTGCCTATGTGCTTGTCGTATGTCGCAAGCCCTTGCCATACACGCGAACGGTCCAAGCACATCACATAACGCGCGCACTTCGTCACTGTTCGTTTTGAATTGGCCAGAACCGGAAGCTCGTGCTCCGTGTTCAGCCGAGGCGGACCGGCTTCTCCGGCCGTATGCCGAGCTGGGCCAGCCAGACCCGCAGGGGCGTGGCGTCGCCGTCCTCGATGAGGGTGAGGACCTTGGGCGCCAGGTCGGCCGTGCGCTCACCGTCGATCAGGAGGGTCGGGCCGTCCAGCCAGTCCAGGCCCGGGCTCGCACCGGCGGTGTCCATCGCGGCGCAGCAGACCATCGCGGTGAGGTGGTCTGCGAGCAGCTCCCTGGCCGTGCGCGGGGGCTGGAGGGGGAAGAGAGGGAGGGCCCGGTCGTCCCAGAGGGCCGCCGGGTCGGGGGTCGGGGAC
>NZ_JAIGQA010000121.1:0-26205 GCF_019733245.1 Streptomyces sp. WAC04114 | reverse complement strand
GTCGAGTCGCTCGCGTTCCCCTCCCCCGCCAACGCCAAGCAGATGGTGGTCGTGCGGTTCGGCGTCGACGCGGACCAGAAGGAGACCGTGCTCGACGACATCACCAAGGGCATCAAGGTGGCGACGGCGGCTCCGGTGGGCAGAGCCCGCAGCCCGAGCAGTCCCAGCCGCCGAAGATCAGGAGCGGGTCGGTGACCGACAGGGTCAGTGGCATCAGCCTGCCGATCCCGAAGGGCTGGTACGGCCAGCAGGCCAACGTCGGCGCCCAGGTGACGTCCGACGAGTCCTACAAGTGCCCCGGCGACACCGCTTCCACCTGCACGAAGGGCGGCGCCTACTCGGCCCCGGCCCTGCTGCTCGGCGCCAAGGGCGCCACGGCCGAGGAGATCGCGAAGGCGGACATCGCGAAGAACGCCGAGGAGTCCTACGGCGGAAAGTCCTACGGCGGGATCACCTCCCACGACGTGCTGGAGGCCAAGGCCGTGACCGTGGCCGGGCAGAAGGGCTACTCCGTCCGCTGGAAGGCCGTCACGAGCAAGGGCGCCGACGGCATCGTCGAGTCGCTCGCGTTCCCCTCCCCCGCCAACGCCAAGCAGATGGTGGTCGTGCGGTTCGGCGTCGACGCGGACCAGAAGGAGACCGTGCTCGACGACATCACCAAGGGCATCAAGGTGGCGACGGGCAGCGGCAACGGCCGGGACATCTGACCGCGAGCGAGCGCCCCGTACACGCCGGTCGGCCGGGTGGGGCGCCCCCGCCGCTCACAGGGGAACCCCACCCGGCCGGGGGGTGCGCGCCGCCCCCGTCCCCACGGGTCGGCGCGGTCGGGTCACCGTCCGGTCATCCGGCGGACGGCGGCCCGGGTCTCAGGTCAGGCCCAGCGCCGGCAACACGGCCGCCTCCACGAAACGGACCAGGTAGTCCGGGTCCGCGTACTGGCCCTCCAGGACGGGCCGGATGCGCAGGACGCCGAACATCTGCGCCGGGATGTACTCCAGCGCCGGGTGGTCGGCCGGCACTTCTCCCCGCTCGACCCCGCGCCGGATGATCTCCTTCAGCGCGGCGATCTCCGGCTCGATCAGCGCCTCGCGCAGGGCGCGCTGCAACTCCGGGTCCTGCGGGGCCGCGTGCACGAGCGCCTGGAGGAGCTTGGTGTCCCGGCCCGACAGCTCTCCCGCCGCCCGGGCCGCCTCACGCAGGTCGTCCGCGAGCGAGCCGGTGTCGATGCAGCGGGTCCGCCGGTGCGAGCGCAGCGCCGCCGCCACCAGCTGAGGCTTGGTCTTCCACTGGCGGTAGAGCGTGGACTTGCTGCACCGGGTGCTCGCGGCGATCCCCTCCATGGTGACGGAGTCGTAGCCGCACTCCCGGAGCTGCTCCAGCACGGCGTCGTAGAACTCCTGCTCACGCTCGGGCGTGATCTTGGAGCGGCGCGTGACACCGACCGGCTCGGGCCGGTCCGCAGCCTGCGACGTCATGGGCGGTGCTCCTGGCTTTCGTCGGGGCGGCCGGAAAATTCCCGGCTCGCGATGTGTTCCTCGTCTATCGATACGCCAGTGTACCGGTACGCAGCCGTATCGGTACACTGGCGTATCGGTACGCTCTCGTACCGATAACAGCACCACCGTCACCGAAGGGGCCGGGGGATGAATGCCCGCACCGAGCCTGCACCGGCGGGGTCCGACGCGATAGCGCGACCGCCGCTCGTCCGGGAGCTCCTGCTCGTCGCAGGGCTCTTCCTCGTCTACAAGTTCGGCCGGCAGCTGGCCACGGGCCACACCGGTGAGGCCTTCCACAACGCACACCGCGTGTGGGAATTCGAGCGAGCGGTCCATCTGCCCGGCGAGGGGGCGGTGCAGTCCTTGCTGCTGCACGGCGACGGCCTGGTGCAGCTCGCGAACACCTACTACGCGGCCGTCCACTTCCCTGCCACCGCCGCCTTCCTGATCTGGCTCTATCTGCGCCGCCCGGCCCACTACGTCTGGGCCCGCCGGGTGCTGGCCGCGGTCACCGCCGCGGCCCTGGCGCTGCACCTGCTCTTCCCGCTCGCCCCGCCGCGCATGCCGGCGGCGACCGGTCTGCTCGACACGGCACGGCTGTACGGGCCCTCGGTGTACGGCGATCCCACGACCGACTCCCTGTCCAACCAGTTCGCGGCGATGCCGTCGCTGCACTTCGGCTGGGCACTGATGGTGGCCATCGGCGTCATCGTCGCGACGCGCTCCCGGTGGCGGTGGCTGTGGCTGTGGCATCCGCTGCTGACGCTGCTGGTGATCGTCGGTACGGCGAATCACTACTGGCTGGACGCGGTCGTCGCGGCGGCCCTGCTCGGCCTCGCGCTCGCGGTGATCCACGTGCCCCACCGCACGGCGACCACGGCCGGACGTGCGCAGGGCAGCCTCGTACCGGCCCAGCGGGACGAGCAGACACTCGTGGGAGCGGGCCGATGAACGCCGTGCTGATCGCCGTCGCCCTGTCCCTCGTCTCCGCCGTCGCCTACGCGGCCGCCGCGGTCGCCCAGGAGCGGCTCGCGTCCCGCTCCCCCGGCGCCGGCACGCTGCGGCTGCTCGGTAGCGGCGCCTGGTGGTGGTCGGTCGGGCTGAACGCGTCGGCCGCGCTGCTGCACGTCGTGGCCCTGCGCTACGGTCCGCTGACCGTCGTGCAGCCGCTCGGCGCGCTCACCCTGGTCGCGGCGGTGCCGATGGGGGCGCGGCTGGCGGGCCGGAGGGTCAGCGCGGTCGAGTGGAAGGGCACCGCGCTGACGCTGCTCGGCCTCGGCGCGATCCTGGTCACCGCGTCGGGTCCGGAGCCGGACGACGTGCTGAGCGTTCCCGAGGCGCTGGCGGTGGCGGGCGCCACCGCGGCCCTCATCGGGGTGCTGTCCCGGCCGGGCGCCCGCCCCGGGCTGCGGCACGCCTCCGCGTCGGGGCTGGCCTCCGGGGTCGCCTCGGCCCTCACCCAGACGGTGACGGTGGCCGCGACGGACCGGTCCGGTCCGGTGCTGAGCGTCCAGGTGGTCGGAGTGGCCCTGCTCGTGGCGGCCTTCGCGGCCGGCGGACTGCTGCTGTCGCAGACGGCGTACCGGGGCGGCCTGGGCGGACCGCTCGCGATGGTGACGCTGGCCAACCCGCTGGGCGCCGCGGTGATCGGCCTGTCGCTGCTGGGCGAACGCCTCCAGGGCGGCCCGGCGGGTGTGCTGCTCGCGCTCGCCGGGGCGTCTCTGGCGTCCTGGGGCGTGGTGCTGCTCAGCCGGGCGGCACCCGCGCCCGCCCCGGTGGACGACGACCATCCGGTGGCCGCCGTCCTGGCGCTGGAGCCCGGCTCGGCGACGGCCGAACCGGCGCTGGTGCCCCGGCCGCACGATCCGGGGCACCTCACTCCCGCTACGCGGTGATGATCGCCGGGTCGCTCACCCCCGGCTGCCCGTTCTCGACATGCCCCGCGAACCGCCGCAGGAACGCCTTGTCGTCCTCGGCGGTGACGGTCAGGTCGTACCAGCGGCGGCCGGCGGCGAGTTCCACGGTCCGGCGCACCGTCGCGCCCGGGCGCACGGTGACGGTCGAGGGCCGTCCGCCGTACCCGTTGGACAGCTTCAGACGGGCCGTGCCGGAGCCCTTGTTGGTGAAGGTCAGCTCGATGTCGTCACCGGCGTGGCGTGCCGTGACCTCGCAACCGGCGGTCTTGTTCACGCCCTTGAAGACCCGCACGAAGCCGTTGGGGCCGTGCACGGTCAGGTCGTAGGAGCCCGCCGAGTACGCCGCGTTCCAGGTGTCGGAGAGCGTCTTGCCGGCCTCGGTGGTGTACATCCAGGGTCCGTCGGTGCGGTTGCCGGAGGTGATGTGGAAGGCGGCGCCGGCCTTCGCGCCGGAGGCGAAGGTGAGGGTGAGCTTCCCGGCCGCCGTGTCCACCGAGGCGTCGACGCGGGGGGCGTACTTCAGCGGACGGGAGCGGCGCAGGCCGCGTTCCTGCCGGGGCATGCGCGGGTCGGCGGGCGGGACCGGCTTGTAGTCGGGGTGGCGTTCGCGGTCCTGGGGCTCGTACCCGTCGGTGCCGGGCAGCGGGGCCGGGCGGGCGTCCATGCGGGAGAAGTCGAACGCGGACGTGAGGTCACCGCAGATGGCCCGGCGCCAGGGCGAGATGTTGGTCTCGCGCACGCCGAAGCGGCGCTCCATGAACCGCAGGATCGAGGTGTGGTCGAGGGTCTCGGAGCAGACGTATCCGCCCTTGCTCCACGGGGAGACGACCAGCATCGGGACCCGGGGGCCCAGGCCGTAGGGACCGGCGGTGTTCTTGGCGTCCCCCGGGAAGAGGTCGGGGGAGACGTCGACGGTGGACAGGCCGCGGGAGGCGTCCTTGGGCGGCAGCGGCGGCACCACGTGGTCGAAGAAGCCGTCGTTCTCGTCGTAGGTGATGAACAGGGCGGTCTTCGACCAGACCTCCGGGTTGGAGGTGAGGGCGTCCAGGACCTGGGCGATGTACCAGGCGCCGTAGTTCGAGGGCCAGTTGGAGTGCTCGGAGAAGGCCTCGGGGGCGGCGATCCAGGAGATCTGGGGCAGTTTGCCGGCCTTCACATCCGCCTTCAGCACGTCGAAGTAGCCGTCGCCGGCTTTGGCGTTCGTGCCGGTGCGGGCCTTGTCGTACCAGGGGTCGCCGGGCTTGGCGTCGCGGTATTTGTTGAAGTACAGCAGCGAGTTGTCGCCGTAGTTGCCGCGGTAGGCGTCCTGGATCCAGCCCCAGGAGCCGTTCGCGTCGAGGCCGTCGCCAATGTCCTGGTAGACCTTCCAGGAGATGCCGGCCTGCTCCAGGCGCTCGGGGTAGGTCGTCCAGCCGTAGCCGAGTTCGTCGTTGCCGAGGACCGGGCCGCCGCCGGTGCCGTCGTTGCCCGTGTAACCCGACCACATGTAGTAGCGGTTCGGGTCGGTGGAGCCGATGAACGAGCAGTGGTAGGCGTCGCAGACGGTGAAGGAGTCGGCGAGGGCGTAGTGGAAGGGGATGTCCTCGCGGGTCAGGTACGCCATGGTCGTGGTGCCCTTGGCGGGCACCCAGCGGTCGTACTTGCCGCCGTCGTAGGCCTGGTGGCCGTCGGGCCAGGAGTGCGGCAGGCCCTCCAGGAACTGCATGCCGAGGTCGTCGGCGTCCGGGTGGAACGGCAGGATCTCCTTGCCGTCCTTCTCCTGGTGCCAGACCGGTTTGCCGTTGCCGAGGGTGACCGGACGCGGGTCGCCGAAACCGCGGACGCCTCTCAGGGTGCCGAAGTAGTGGTCGAAGGAACGGTTCTCCTGCATGAGGACGACGATGTGCTCGACATCCTCGATCGACCCGGTGCGGTGGTTCGCCGGAAGGGCGGCGGCGCGCTGGATGCTGGCGGACAGCGCGCTGAAGGCCGTGGTGGCACCCGCGAGTTGGAGGAAGCGGCGCCGGTTGACTTCGGACATGTAGGACAGACCTCTCATCCTGAGGTACGGGATGGCCGGAGCGTGACGGAATCTGCGCGGAAGGAGTGTTTCAGGGACACCAAACGACAAGGAAGGGCCGCGTGACACTCATGTGAAAGTCGCCGGTACGGAGGGTGTGGCGGGGCGTCGTCAGGGAGGGTGAGGGGCGTGACAGAGACGCAGACGGATTCCCCGCCGACGAAACGGCCCGTTCGCCAGCTCCTCGCCGCCTCCGTGGGCAACGCGGGTCGAGTGGTACGACTGGTACGCCTACACGTTTCTGGCCACCTACATCGCCGCCCAGGTCTTCCCGGAGAGCGCGGACAACTCGCTGGTGCCGCTGCTGTCCACGTTCGCCGTGTTCGCGGTCGGCTTCTTCATGCGGCCGGTGGGCGGGCTGCTGATGGGCGCCGTCGCGGACCGGCACGGGCGGCGGGCCGCCCTGACGGTCACGATCCTGCTCATGGGCGGCAGCAGTCTGCTGGTGGGGCTCACTCCGACCTACGCGACCGTGGGTGTTCTGGCACCGGTGATCCTCGTCCTCGCCCGGCTGCTCCAGGGGCTCTCCGCGGGCGGCGAGTTCGCGGCCTCGACGACCTTCCTGGTGGAGTCGGCGGGCCCCGGCCGGCGCGGGCTGTTCTCCAGTTTCCAGTACGTGTCGACGACCGTGGGCCAGCTGGTCGCCTCCGGCGTCGCGACACTGCTGGTGGACACGCTGAGCGACGGGCAGATGAACCGCTGGGGCTGGCGGGTGCCGTTCGTGCTCGGGGCCGTGCTGAGTCTGGTCGGCTTCTGGATCCGGCGGGGCGCGCAGGAGACCCGCAGCGCCGAGCAGCAGCGGGCCCCGCGCCCGGGCCTGTTCGAGGCGCTGCGCAGGCACCCGCGCGAGTCGCTCCTCATCGGCGGCATCACGGCGGGCGGCACCATCGCGTACTACACGCGGACGTCGTACCTGCCGACGTACGCCGAACTCAACGCGGGCATCGAGAAGTCGGATGCGCTGCTCGCGGGCACGATCTCACTGGCCTTCTTCGCGCTGCTGCAACCGCTCGGCGGCCTGCTGTCGGACCTCCCCCACGTTCGAGTCGAGCTCACGCGGGGGGACCCCCACCGGCCACCGCCCCCTGCTGCTCTTCTTCGGCCTGGGCTTCGCGCTGCTCGCGGTGCCGCTGCTGCACACCCTGCGGGACTCGTTCGCCGTGCTGCTGCTCGTGAGTTGCGCGGGCATGGTGCTGCTGACCGGGTTCACTTCGATCAGCGCGGCCGTGAACGCGGAGATCTTCCCGCCCCGGGTCCGCGCGGCGGGCATCGGCTTTCCGTACTCCCTGACGGTGGCCCTCTTCGGCGGCACGGCCCCTTACGTCGGCACCTTGTTCAAGGAGTTGGGGCACCCGGGGCTGTTCCCCTGGTACGTCGAGGTGCTCTGCCTGGTGTCGTCGGTGGTGTACCTGCGGTTGCCGGAGACGGCTCACGCGCCGCTCAAGCGGTGAGCGGGCGCCCGGTCAGGGCCCGGCTCTCGGGCGAAACCCGTCCGCCCCTTCGTCCGCGCGCCCTCCCTCGCGGGTTCCCTCCTGTGGCCCTTCGTGCGGTCCCGCGCCGTCCTGGAAGGCGGTCGGCTGTCCGGGCGCGCCGGTCCCTCCCAGCACGCTGTGCTCCCCGACGGCGGCTCTCTCGAGGTCGATCACGGCGTCGGTCGTTCTGCCCACCTCCGACAGCGTCATCTGGGCGCGGTCGTCGACCAGTCGGGTCACAAGGTGCTGGGCGGCGCCGAAGGCCGCGGCCCAGCCGAGGACCTGCGCCCTGCTGTCGAGGTCGCTGAGCCCGGGGACGAAGGCGCCCCGGATCAGCAGCAGTCCGAGGAAGGCGGACAGGGCGCCGGTGGGGAACTTCAGCACCGCCGACGCCAGGGGCAGCATGTAGGGAGCGTCGGTGCCCCGGATGCGGCGCAGTGAGGCGATGACGGTGAGTGCCGCGCCGGCGAGCCCGGCGATCTCGACGGTGAGGATGTCCCTCGGCTGAGCCAGGCTGCTGGCGGGGGTGCCCACCTTTTCGTTGGGATACTCCGCCGTGGGGCACACAACCTCGATCCCGCTCGTGTCCCCAGGGTTGACCTTGGGCGTGAAGCACATGCTCAGCGACTGGGGGAAGAACCAGCCGTAGACGGCGAGGCCGGCCGCGCCGAGCAGGACGAGGAACGTCGCGGTCCACAGGATGTTGCGCAGGCTGCGCACCCGGGCCAGCTCGTCGTCCAGCGCGTTGTACGCGGCGTCGAGCGCCCGGACCATGAGGTCACGGTCGCTCGGTGAGATCTCACCGGAGATGATGGAACGGAGCCGCCGGGCCAGGCGGACGCGTCGTGGGTCGTCCGTTTCCAGATGGTCCTCGACCAGGGCCATGACCTCGCTGGCACGTCCGGCGGCTTCCTCGTCGGAGACCAGTTGCAGGAGCATCACCTCCGCGCTGCGTATGTTCGACCAGACGCCCTCACGCGCGGTCGATCCGGACCAGGCACGCCGCCATCCGAAGTCCTCGTCGGCAGCCGCTCCGGCCCTTTTAAGATGGCCCCGCATTCCCTCGACGAGCGTCTTGCGGTCCTCGGAGCACGGCTTGACACGTTCGCGTTCCAGCTGGGCTTCGAGATAGGCGATCCGGGTTTTCGCCCGTGCGCGCCAAGCGGTCCGCGATGGCCGTCCCGGAGCGGTTCCGGTCACTCGTAGACGGCCGGTACGCGCAGCCTGTTCCACGACTTCCGGCCCGGTATGCCGTCAGCGTCCTGACCTCTGAATCCGAGTTTCCACTGCCAATTCGCGTACGACTTCCGGTCCGCTTCGCTCCACTGCGAGTCGGGCCCGTCGTGGTACACCCCGCAGTCCTCGTCGATGAGGCGGTAGCCCATGGCCTCGATGACCGGGCTGCTCACGGAAGACTGGAAGAAGTCGGCTCCTGGGAAAGGTTCGAAATCACCCTCCACTTCTGGGGGAGCCACGCGGATCCGCTGTCCAGGGTAAATGAGATCCGGATTCGTGATCCAGGGATTCCACTCCAGAATCTGATCCAGCGTCACGCGATGCATCACCGCGATCTTGCTGAGCGTGTCGCCACGTTTCACTACGTAGAACTCTGCTGTCTTTTCCATGTGTCCACACTAAGCGAATCACACGACATGGAAAAGTCGAGAATTCCGTTTCAATTTCACTTTTTGATTCGGAAACGGCTTCCGTTGAAACCGTCTCACAGACGGACGACGACCAGCGCGATGTCGTCGTCCTGACCCCGCCGGAGGCGCCCTTGTGGGCCATCAGT
This sequence comes from Streptomyces sp. WAC04114, assembly GCF_019733245.1. NCBI lineage: Bacteria > Bacillati > Actinomycetota > Actinomycetes > Kitasatosporales > Streptomycetaceae > Streptomyces > Streptomyces sp. WAC04114. The sequence goes on along the minus strand of NZ_JAIGQA010000121.1, from coordinate 17,470 downwards.
CGTCGGCGAGTTCCTTCACCAGGAGAGTGCCGGGCCGGGCAGGGGCCCAGCAGGTCCGGCCGCTGCTGCCCGGCACCTGAATTTCTCGTCGGCGGCGGTGCGGGCCCTTTCGAGATGCCCCCGCTTTCCTTCAGTATGCGTCATGTGCTCTTCCGGACGGGGACTGACACTTTCGTAATCGAGTTGCGCTCGAGATATGCAACCCGCGTTTTCGCACGCGCGCCACACCGACCGCGACGGCCCGTTACGCAGGCCTGTCATTCGGCTGCGCGTACGGGCCGACCGGCTTTTCGGTTCTGGTCATTCACTCTCGTACTCACCGTCCTCTTCGTCCGCTTCCCGGGGCGGGGCCACGCGAATCCGATCGCCGGGGTGGATGAGGTCCGGATTCTTGATCTGCGGGTTCCACTCCAGAATCTCGTCCAGGGTCACGTGGTGCATCCGCGCGATCTTGGTGAGATTGTCACCGCGCTTCACTACGTAGAACTGCGCTCTTGTCTTTGCCATGCATCCAGCCTAAGGCAATTCTCCGCGAGAATAAAGCGCAGAATTCCGTTTCGATTTCACTTTTTGATTCGGAAACTGCTGACACTGTAAGCGGACTATTCCGTCTGACGGAAGGTCCGTTGCGGTGTCCGGAGGGCCGCCCCGACGATGACGGCACGACCAGAGACGGGAGCCGGCGCCCACGCCTCACAAGACCGCCTTTGCAGGCAGTCAGAGGCAGCGGCCTCCATAACGGCCATTCTGGAGACCCTTCTCGCGCCGATGGAGGTCGGTTCCGGACCTACTCGAGTCCTTCGAGACGGCGGGCATCTTTGATCTCGCTGATCCTGGCAGCCGTCATCGGGGTCCACTCCCTCCTCTGTCCAGCGGCACGGAGGGCTTCTCCGACCTCGCTGAGCTTCGCGGAGGACAACGCCCCCGCCCGCTCGATCAGGTCGTCCCGGGCCACGGTGGTCAGCCATGTGCACGGAGTAAAGCCTGGACGCGGGAACGCGACCCGCAGCACGCCTTTGAAGGGCAGTCCTTCCGGGGCTCCTACGGCCACTTCAACGCCCAGGCCGCTGATGTCGACGCCCGCCGGCGCAACGACCTGCATCGCCTGAAACCCGGATGACTCCTCGTCCGAGAGCAGCACGACAGGGCGTCGCTCATCGAAGTCGGCCCACCAGACTTCACCGCGTTGCATGCGTCCTCCTGGCACGAGACGGCGGCCGAACGCAGCGTGCTCCGTGCGGGACACGGATCATGCGGTGACCGCGAGTCACAGCGTAGGCCCTGCCCGCCGGCAGGAGGCGTTCGAGGTCCTCATGTCCCGGACAGAGGTCTACGGCGGCAGCCCCAAGCCGCGGGCCGCGCTGGAAGAGCGCCAGGTCCGCCGTTTCACCTCGTGGTCTCGCTGGGTCACCCTGGCCGAGGAGTGCAACTACTCGATCGCCACCGTGTATTGGCTCATGCACCAAGCGGGCACCCGCATACGCCCCAACCGCCGCCCGCAACGACCACGACGTGCTCGCCCACGTGGTCCTGGTCAAGGCCGACGACCGCACCAGCCTGCCCCCGCACAACCAAGGACAACACGGCATGTGAAAAGGTGCCTCGCAGCCGTCGGGTCGGTGACTGATACGGGAGCGGGCGCAGGCGGTGGGCAGCGCCGAGGAGGGCCCGGAGGCCGGCGCGGGTCAGCTCCCGGTCAACCCGGCCAGGGCCGCCGCGAGCCCGAGGCCGGCGCACACACCCAGGGTGCGCAGGACGCTCCAGCGCAGCGGGAAGATCAGGGCGACGGCGACCAGCGCGATGCCGAGGGCGACGGGGCGGAAGGTGGTGAGATCCGGCAGTCCCAGGTGCAGCGGCCCGAAGGTGCGGTTGTCGACGGTGGTGAAGAGGGTGTGCTCGGCGAAGTAGAGCGCGAGGTTGGCGATGACGCCGACCACGGCCGCCGTGATGCCGCTGAGGGCGGCGGAGACGTGACGGTTGCCGCGCAACCGCTCGATGTTGGGGGCGCCAAGGAAGATGAACAGGAAGCATGGCACGAAGGTGACCCAGGTGGTCAGCAGGGCGCCGAGCAGTGCGGCCGTCCACGGGTCGAGGGACCCCGGGTCCCGGTAGGAGCCGAGGAACGCGACGAACTGCACCACCATGATCAGCGGCCCCGGTGTGGTCTCGGCCAGCGCCAGGCCGCGCACCATCTCGCCGACGCTCAGCCAGCCGTACGTCTGCACGGCTTGCTGGGCGACGTAGGCGAGGACGGCGTAGGCGCCGCCGAAGGTGACGAGGGCGGTGCCGGAGAAGAACAGTCCCTGGGTGGTGAAGACGCTGTCCGTGCCGGTCAGTACGGCCACGACGGCCCACCGGGACGGCCCACAGCAGGAGGCCGGCCAGGAGGATGCGCGTGGTACGGCGGCGGCTCGGGCGCTCGTGGTGCAGTGCGTCGTCGGGAATCAGCGGGGCCGGCCCGTCGTCGCCGGAACCGTGGGCGGCGGTCTTGAAGACGGCGGGCGCCCAGCGGGCGATCAGCCATCCGGCCATCCCGGCGACGACGATCACGACGGGGAACGGCACCCGGAACAGGGCCAACGCCGCGAAGGAGGCCACAGCGAGACCGACCAGCAGTGGGTGCGTCAGCGAACGGCGACCGACCCGCCACACGGCCTGCGCGACCATGGCGACCACGGCAGGAGCGAGCCCGGCGAACAGCCCGGTGACCGCGGCGGTCGTACCGAAGCCGACGTACAGGGCGGACAGCGCGAGCAGCGCAACGACACCCGGCAGCACGAAGAGCGTACCGGCGGCCACGCCGCCCCGGGTGCCGTTGAGCAGCCAGCCGGTGTAGACCGTCAACTGCTGGGCCTCGGGCCCGGGCAGCAGCATGCAGGCGCAAGCTGCGCGCCGAACTGCGCCGCATCCAGCGCCGCGACTACTTCCCCCCACCGCAGCGCCGCACCGCCGAAGCCGCGGTGGAGGCACTGCACCCCGCACACCCCTCGAACACCGCCTCCGCTCCCGAGGAGTGACGGCACCGCTGTGCCGGTGACGTCCCAGGGATCGGTCACCGTCTCGGAGTCGTCAGCGGTCACGCGGGGCGTCGTGGGCTCCCGGCACCGGCGAAGGGAACCTGGGCGGTGGGCTGTGTGTCCGCCGCCGTGCGGAAGGGGTGGGTCCACACCCCCTGTGCCGCGAGCTTGGGCAGGACACCCTCGCCGAACCAGTACGCCTCCTCCAGGTGCGGGTACCCGGAGAGCACGAACTCCTCTATGCCCAGGGCCGCGTACTCCTTGATCCGCTCGGCGACCTCCTCGTGGCTGCCGACCAGCGCCGTGCCCGCGCCGCCCCGGACCAGCCCGATTCCGGCCCACAGGTTCGGGTGGATCTCCAGGGCATCCCGGCTGCCGCCGTGCAGGGCGAGCATGCGCTGCTGCCCCTCGGACTCACTGCGGGCCAGGCCCGCCTGGACGGCCTTGACGGCCTCGGGATCGAAGCCCTCCACGAGCCGGTTCGCCTCCGCCCAGGCCTGCTCGGACGTGTCGCGCGTGATGACATGCAGCCGGATACCGAACCGGACGGTGCGTCCCTGCTCGGCCGCCAGCCTCCGGATCCAGGCGATCTTCTCCGCGACGGCGGCGGGCGGCTCGCCCCAGGTGAGATAGACGTCCGCGTGGCGGGCGGCTATCTCGCCGGCGATCGGTGAGGAGCCGCCGAAGTACACCTCCGGGACCGGGTCGGGCACCCGGGCCAGCGTGGCGTCCTCGACCTGGAGGTGCTCGCCGACGAGGTCCACGTTCTTGCCCTGCCACAACTCCCGGACGATCTGCAGGAATTCGCCGGTGCGGCGGTACCGGGCGTCCTTGTCGAGGAAGTCGCCGTAGGCGCGTTGCTCGTGGCTCTCACCGCCCGTGACGACATTCAGCAGCAGCCGTCCTCCGGTCTGCCGCTGGAAGGTCGACGCCATCTGCGCGGCGAGCGTCGGCGAGACGAAGCCCGGCCGGAAGGCGACCAGGAACTTCAGCCGCTCGGTGTTCTGGCTGACCATGGCGGTGGTCAGCCACGCGTCCTCGCACCAGGCTCCGGTCGGGGTGAGCGCGCCCACGAAGCCCAGGTCCTCGGCGGCGCGGGCGATCTGGCTCAGGTAGGCGACCGTCGGCGGCCGGTCGCGGCCGGACTCGGAGGCCGGGGTGCCGTGACCGCCGCCGACGACGTGACGGCTGTCGCCGTTGGTGGGCAGGAACCAGTGGAAGGTGAGGGACACGTGGGGGTCTCCGTTCGAGGGGTCGTCGGTCTACAGCAGTCCGTGCCGGGGCGGCCGGGTGCCGTTCAGGATGTAGCGGCCGATGTGCTGGACCTTCCAGCGCACCGGATCGTGCAGGGTGTGGGTGCGGGCGTCGCGCCAGTGGCGGTGCAGGCCCAGGGAGTCGAGGGCGGCGCGGGTGCCGGCGACCTCGAAGAGGGCGCTGCCGACCTCCACGGCGGCCTCCGCCGCGGTCACCTTGGCCGCGGCGACCGCGATCGACGCCTCGGCGGCGGAGTTGTCGGTCAGGTCGTCCCTGGCGGCGTCGACCGTCCGGGCGGCCTCGCGCAGCAGTGCCTGCGCCGCCCTGACCCGGAGGTCGAGCTCGCCGAACCGCTGGATGAGCAGCGGGTCCTCCGCGGCCGTCTCCAGCCCGCTCTCGAACCACGGCCGGCTCTTCGTGCGGACGAAGTCCACGGCCTCGGCCAGCGCGCCGGAGGCGATGCCCGCGTCGATGGCGGCGTGCAGCAACTGGGCTACGGCACCATGGAGTTGGGGTCCCTGGAAGGTGAGGTGGTGGGGTACGACCCGGTCGGCGGGGACGGGCACCGACTCCAGGCGGACGGTTCCGCTGGCCGTGGTGCGCTGCCCCATGCCGTCCCAGTCGTCGACGGCCGTCAGGCCGGGCGCGTCGTGCGGTACGTACGCCACGTGCAGGGTGTCGTCGTCGGCGCGGGCCAGGACGGGGATCCAGTGGGCGAACAGCGCGCCCGTGGAGTAGTGCTTGACGCCGTCGAGTACGTACGAACCGTCCGGGCGGCGCGCGAGCCTGGTGCGGATGTCCTGCACATGCTTGGTACCCGCCTCCGACTGGGCGTTGCCGAACCGCTTGCCCCGCAGCACCTCCCCGAAGAAGAACTTCTGCTGCTCGTGCGTGCCCTGCCGACGCAGCACGTTGACGTAGACGAAGTGACTCTGCGGGATCTGGGCGAGACTGGCGTCGGCGGCGGCCAGCAGCCGGAAGATCTCGGCGAGCGTCTCCACACGGACGTCCGCGCCGCCGAACTCGGCCGGCACCGCCACCCCGAGCAGCCCGGAGGCGGACAGCCGTTCCAGCTCCGCGTGCGGCAGCCGTCGGACCGCGTCCCGCTCCGCGGCGTCTTTCCGGAAGCCCGCGGCCAGTTCGGCGGCGACGGCGAGGGCCTCGCCGTCGCCGCCGATCACGACCGGGGCGCTCATCCGGTGGCCGCCAGCAGTTCCGTACGGCCACCCAGCGAGAACGAGAACTGGTCCGTGACCTGGGCCAGCGCCTCGGCCGAGCCCGGCGCGACGATCAGCGAGCCGTCGTCGCCCACGGCGATGTCCTTGTCGAGGGTGAACCAGCCCGGGACGATGTGCGTGGCACCCATGGAACTCAGCACGGGCCGCAGGGCGTAGTCGATGGCCAGGACGTGGGCGGTGGAGCCGCCCGTGGCCAGCGGCAGCACCGTCTTGCCGGCCAGCGCGTACTGCGGGAGCAGGTCCAGCAGGGACTTCAGCAGCCCCGAGTAGGCGGCCTTGTAGACGGGGGTGCCGACCACCACCCCGTCCGCCTGCTCGACCAGGGCGGTGGCCCGGAGGATCTCCGGGTGCCGGAAGTCCGCCCCGAGCAGGGCCTCGGCGGGCAGGGTCCGGACGTCGAACGGGATCACCTCGTGCCCCTGCGCGGTGAGCCGGTCGTCCAGGTGGCGCAGCAGCAGGGCGGTGCGGGAGGTGGCGGAGGGACTGCCGGAGATGGAGAGGATGGTGGTCATGCGAGGACCTTTCAGGAGTACCAGGTGGGCTGCGGCAGTTCGCCGGTGAGGACGTGGCGGCCGATCTCGCGGCGCTTGTAGGCGACCGGATCGTGGAGCGAGTGGGTGCGGACGTTGCGCCAGAAGCGGTCGAGGCCCTCCGCGGAGGCGGTGGCACGCGCACCGGTCACCTCGAAGATGCGATGGGTGATGTCCAGGGCCACGTCTGTGGCGCGGGCCTTCACCGCGGCCACTCGGACCTCGAACTCGCCCCGGGCCTGTTCGGTGACCGCGTCCGGGTCGTCGTGCAGCTTCTGGCCCTCGGCGGCCACGGTGTCGGCCAGGGCCTCGACGGCCCACAACTTGGCGGTGAGGTCGCCGTAGATGTCGATGACGTACGGCTCGTCGACGGCGTGCTCGTGGCCGCCGTGCAGCCAGGGCCGTGACTTGGTCCGGGTGTAGGTGGCGGCGGTCTCCAGCGCGCCGGCGGCGATGCCGAGGTAGAAGTTGACGAAGACGAGCTGGATGGTCGGCACGTTGAGGGTGTTGTAGACGCGCGGCTGGAACCGCTTGTCGACGTAACCCGCCGCGGCCGACCAGGGGACCTGTACGGCGTCGATGGTGACGCCGCCGCTCTCGGTGAGACGCTGGCCGATGTTGTCCCAGTCGTCGTGGAAGGTCAGGCCCTCGCTGTCGGAGGGGACGATGGCGAAGACGTGGTCGTCGGTGCCCTCCAGCACGCCTTCCAGCACGGTGACGTCGGAGACCTTGCTGCCGGTGGAGAAGGACTTGCGGCCGGTGAAGGTGAGCGTGTCGCCCTCGTCCCTCGCCACCACGTCCTCGTCGCGCGGGTTGACCGCGCCGCCGAAGAACCACTGGTTGCGGGCGGCCTCGGCCTCTACGTGCTCCCACTGCTCGCGGGTGCCGACCAGCCGGGCGGCCCAGTTCCACAGGTAGTGGTAGCCGAGCAGCTGGCCGATGGAGCCGTCCGCCTTGGCGACCTCGCGGACGACACGGTAGGCAGTGGGCCAGTCCTGGCCCCCGCCGCCGTGCTCGACGGGGCCGAGGAGGGTGACCAGGCCGGACTCCTTCAGCAGCCGGACCTCGGCGTACGGGGTGGCGGCGGTCTTGTCCCGGGCGGCGGCGTCGGAGGCGAGGACGGCGGCGACCTCTGCGGCGCGGGCGATCCAGCCGGCGGCGTCGGTCGGGGCGGGGGCGGTCTTCCAGTCGGCCGGTGCGGCGGTGCTCATGGGGATACCTCTCTACTGCCGGTGCGGGTCGTGGGCGGTCAAACGCGGGCGGCGACGGGCTCGGACTCGGGCTGCTGGGCCTCCAGTTCGCGTACGAGGGGCAGCACCCGCTTGCCGAAGTACTCGACCTCCTCCAGGTAGTGCAGGAAGCCGAGAAGGAAGAGGTCGACGCCGAGCCGCTTGTAGGCGACGATCCGCTCGGCGATCTGCTCGGGCGTGCCGATCAGGCCCGTGCGGAAGCCGTCGTTGTACTGGACGAGGTCCGCGAAGCTGGAGTCCTGCCACATGCCCTTGCCGTCGGCGGTGGACTGTCCGGCCTGCTGGACGGCGTCCCGGAAGCCGTGCACGGCCGGGGTGTCGGCCTTGGCGACGATCTCGCGGAGCGTGTCGCGGGCCTCGGCCTCGGTGTCGCGGGCGATGAGGAAGCCGTTGAGGCCGAACTTCGGTGCTGTGCGCCCTGCTTGGGCGGCGGCGGCATGGACATCGGCGATCTGCTCGGTGACGCCCTCGAAGTCCTTGCCGTTGCTGAAGTACCAGTCGGACACGCGGCCCGCCATGGCCCGGGCGGCGGTGGAGTTGCCTCCCTGGAAGATCTCCGGGTGCGGGCGCTCGGGGGTGTTCAGCGGCTTGGGCTTGAGGGAGAAGTCCCGCACCCGGTAGAAGTCACCGGCGAGTTCGGCGTGGTCCTCGGTCCAGATCTTCCGCAGGGCGGTGATGAACTCCTCCGCGCGCCGGTAGCGTTCGTCGTGCTCCAGCCATGGCTCGCCGAGGGCGGTGAACTCGCCCTTGAACCAGCCGCTGACGACATTGACGGCGAAGCGTCCGTTCGACAGGTGGTCGGCGGTGGCGCCGAGCTTGGCGAGGACGCCCGGGTGCCACAGGCCCGGGTGGACGGCGGCGATGACCTTCAGCCGCTGGGTGGCGAGCAGCAGGGCGAGACTGAAACTGGTCGACTCGTGCTGGTACTCCGCACCGTAGCTGGCCATGTAGCGGACCTGGCTGAGGGCGTAGTCGAAGCCGTTGTTCTCGGCGAGGACGGCCAGTTCGCGGTTGTAGTCGTAGCCCCAGTCGGTGCGCTGCTCGATGGTGCTGGTGACGAGGCCGCCACTGACGTTGGGGACCCAGTAGGCGAAGCGGGCGGGGTCGGGTCCGGGGATTGCGGGCATGGGGGAACTCCTGGCATGAGTACGCACGCGAAAGGGGCGCATGCGTGACAGGGAAACGTGTTCAGTGACCGGGATCCGGACGTGCGGGGACGACGTTCCCGGGAAAAGCCGAAATCACCGCGGACAACGGCTTGCAGTGGAATTCACGAAGAAAGATCAGCGCGAGCGCGAGGGTTTCCCTCGGATGTGCTCAGACCCGAGAGCGACAGCAGGAGCTGGAGACACGCGCAAGGTCGACGTGGCGTCGCCGCGTGAGGTCCTGTCGCTTCATGTCATCGATCAAAGCAGCGGGGAGTCCGGCCGGTCAAGAATGCCCGGAGCTGATTTCACATGCTGAGAGCAGGAATTCACGAGGTTGTGACAGGGATTCCCTTGAACCCGGTCGGGGGCGGTGGGCACTCTCGCTGTCGTGCGTATTGAACAGCTCGAATACCTCGCGGCCGTCACCCGGTCGGGTTCACTGCGGCGGGCCGCGGAGGAACTGCACCTGTCCCAGCCGGCGCTCAGCGAGACCGTGCGCAATCTGGAGCGCGAGCTGGGCGTGGACCTGCTGGAGCGCAAGCGGTCCGGGGCGAAGGTCAGCGACGAGGGCCGGGAGCTGCTGCCGCACATCATGGGCGTACTGGACGCGGTCGACCGGCTGCGCAGCGCGGCCGGCGACCAGCATCGCATCAGCCGTATGGTCCGGCTCGGCACGGTCAACACGGCCACCGTTCCCCTGGTGATCCCGACCGTGCGGGAGTTCCGGGCCGCGCACCCGCACACCCAGGTCGAGCTGGTCGGCGCGCAGCAGTCCGAGATCCATCGCGGGCTCCTGGAGGGCGCTTTCGATCTGGGGCTGGTGAACTACCTCGAGGGCGACGACCTGCCGCCCGGCTTCGAGACCACCGAGTTGCTGCGCGGCCGGCCGGTGGTGTGTGTGCGCCCGGACAGTCCACTGGCCGCCCTGGAGACGGTGGACGCGGACAGCCTCTTGGCCGAGCCGCTGGTCGTGATGCGGTCCGGCTACGTCATGCACCGCTTCCTGCACCGGCTGCTCGACGGCCGTACACCGTCCTTCTCGTACTCCACCGACGGCGCTGAAATGGGCAAGCTGATGGTCGCCGAGGGCCTGGGGGCGACGGTACTGCCCGACTTCAGCGTCATCGGCGACCCGCTGGAGCGGCGGGGCGCGATCACGGTACGGCCGCTCGCGCACGACGCGACCGACGTGCTGCTGGTCCTGCAGAGCCGCCCTTCCGGCCGGGTCCCCCGGGCCGTCCGCGATCTGCACCGGCTGTTCGTGCGCAACGCCCGCGACTGCGACGCCCCTTCGTGAAGGGGCGCAATCACTCCACCGGCCGTCCCGGCACCAGGACGGCCAGGGTGCTGCGTGCTTCACGCCGCAGCGTGCTGCGCCGCGCGAAGGTCGCGGTCAGGGCGAGGAGCGAGACCGTGCCCCCGTAGATCACCGCAGCAATCGTGGAGAGAAGCCCGATCGTCATCGGGCACGCACCTTTCTTCCCCCGCTCGGCCCACCCGGCTCACGGCCCGGGGTGGGCGTTGACGCGTTTCCTCTCCATGATACGTGTGCCGTCAACTCCGCCTGCTTGCAAGCTTATTGCTATCCGGAACGAGCATGTCCGGTCGGCACACGCAGATCCCGCTCCCGCAGACCGAGGACCAGCAGCGCGGTCATGATGGGCGGGGTGATGCCGGACGCGATGATGCCGGCAACAGGCCGTTTTGCGGCCCATCCCTCACCTCCGGCTCCACTCCCACGCGAGCAGCTCGTACGACCTGACCCGGTCGGCGTGGTCGTGGGTGATCGTCGTGATGAGCAACTCGTCAGCTCCCGTGGCCTCTTGGAGCTGCAGCAGGCGGTCGGCCACCTGTCCCGGTGAGCCGACGAACTGCGTGTCCAGGCGGTCCCGCAGCACCAGCTCCCGGTCCTCCGCTCGTGCCGCTCCCCCACTTCGAAGCCGTCGAAGCCGAGTTCCTCGGCGAGCAGGGCGCCCGCGAGGACCTCGCGAAAGCGGTCCAGGGTCGTCTTCTGCACCCCGGTGATCGGGTCCGGCCGGTGCACGATCAGGGTGATGGCGAGGAACTTCACGACGCCGCCCGTTCGTCACGGACGTCGTCGGGGTGGGTGAGCCCGAGGTGGTCGCGCAGGGTCGGGCCCTCGTACTCGGTGCGGAACACGCCCTGTTCCTGGAGGAGCGGGACGACCTTGTCGGCGAACTCGTCGAGGCCGGTCGGGGTGATGTGCGGGACGAGGATGAAGCCGTCACTCGCATCGGCCTGCACGAACTCGTTGATGGTGCGGGCGATCGTCTCCGCCGAACCGATGAAGTTCTGCCGGTTGCCCATCTCGATGACCAGGTCGCGGATCGACCACTTGTTCGCCTCGGCGAGCTCGCGCCACTCGCGGGCGGTGGCCAGCGGGTCGCGGTACATGCGGACCTGGGCGCGGCCCTTGGAGATGTGGTCGTCGCTGACGTCCGGGTCGATGTCGGGGAGCGGCCCGTCCGGGTCATAGGAGGACAGGTCCCGGTTCCAGACGAACTCCAGGTGCTTGAGGGCGGTGGCGCCGCTGACCTGCCGGCGGCGCACCAGCTTGGCCAGCTCCTCCGCCTCGGCGTCGGTGTCGGCGAGGGTGAAGGTGGCGGCGGGCAGGATCAGCAGCTGGTCGGGGCGGCGGCCGTACTTGGCGAGGCGCTTCTTGACGTCGGTGTAGAAGGCCTGGCCCGCTTCGAGAGTGGCGTGCCGGCTGAAGATCGCGTCGGCTTCGGAGGCGGCGAACTCCCGGCCCTCCTCGGAGTCGCCGGCCTGGAAGATCACCGGGCGGCCCTGCGGGGAGCGCGGCACGTTGAACTGCCCGTGGATGTCGAAGTGTTGCCCGGTGTGGACGAAGGCGCCGGCCTTGGCGTCCCGCAGGAAGGTGCCGGTGGCCTGGTCGGCGAGGATCTCGTCGCCGTGCCAGGAGTCGAAGAGTTCGTTCGCCGTGGCCAGGAACTCCTTGGCGCGGGAGTAGCGCTGCTCCTGCGGCAGGAAGCCACCGCGGCGGAAGTTCTCGCCGGTGAAGGCGTCCCAGGAGGTGACGACGTTCCAGGCGGAGCGCCCGCCGGAGAGGTGGTCGAGGCTGGCGAACTGGCGGGCGACCTCGTAGGGCTCGTTGAAGGTGGAGTTGATGGTGCCGGTCAGGCCGAGGTGCTCGGTGACGGCGGCGAGCGCGGCCAGGACGGTGAAGGTGTCGGGGCGGCCGACGACGTCCAGGTCGTAGATCCGCCCGCCCTGTTCGCGGAGCCTGAGCCCCTCGGCGAGGAACAGGAAGTCGAACTTGGCGCGTTCGGCGGTCTGCGCGAAGTGGACGAAGGAGCTGAACTCGATGTGGCTGCCGGCGCTCGGGTCGCTCCACACGGTGGTGTTGTTGACGCCGGGGAAGTGGGCGGCCAGGTGGATCTGCTTCAGCGGCTTGCTCATGGTCGTGGTCGTCCCTCCGGCTCAGGCGGTGGCAGCTGCGGCGTAGCGGTTGGCGGGACGGGGCAGACCCAGCAGGCCGCGCAGCGTGTCTGCCTCGTAGGCGCGGCGGAAGGCGCCGCGGCGCTGCAGTTCGGGGACCAGCCCCCGGGTGATCGCCGGGAGGTCGTGGCCCGCGACGGCGGGGCGCAGCCGGAAACCGGTCAGCCCGGCGGTGTGCAACTCCTGTAGCAGATCGGCGAGTTGATCAGCAGTACCGACGAAAATCCGGGCGTCGCTGGTGTACGGCTCCCCCACGAGAGCGTCGAGGCGCGCGCGCCGGTCCTCCGCGGCAGCCTGGTCGTCGTCCAGGAAGACCACGAGGTCGCCGAAGACATGCAGGGGTTCGCCTGCTCGCCCGGCCGTCTCCTGCTCGGCGCGGATCTCGGCGACGATCGCGCGGGCCTGCTCGGCGTCGTGCGGGGTGACGTAGCCGATGTCGGCCTGCCGGGCCACCAGCCGGTACGGAACGGTCTGGTGGGCGAGGGCGCTGACGATCGGCTGGCCCTGCGGTGGGCGGGGCGTGATGGAGGGGCCCCTGACGCTGAAGTGCCTGCCCTCGAAGTCGATGTAGTGCAGCTTGTCGCGGTCGATGAAGCGGCCGCTGGCGGCGTCCCGGATCTCGGCGTCGTCCTCCCAGCTGTCCCAGAGGCGGCGCACCACCTCCACGTAGTCGGCGGCCTCGTCGAACAGATCGGTCACCACCTCCTGGGCGGCCGGGCTGTCGTAGGCCGCGATGCGCGGGATGGCGCGGCGGCCGAAGTGCGCGGCCTCGTTCGGGCGGGCGGTGATCTGCACCCGCAGGCCGGCGCGGCCGGCGCTGACGTAGTCGAGGGTGGCGATCGCCTTGGAGATGTGAAACGGCTCCGTGTGGGTGGCGACCACCGTCGGCACCAGGCCTATGTGCCGGGTCAACGGGGCGACACGGGAGGCGACGAGGACGGCGTCGAGGCGGCCGCGCACCTGGTCGGTGCGCTCGTCCGGGTCCAGGAAGTGGGAGGACTGCGGGCCGAGGCCGTCCTCGATGGTCACGAAGTCGAGCAGACCGCGTTCGGCCTCGGTGACCAGATCGGCCCAGTATCCGGCAGTGAACAGGTCGCGCGGGCGGGCCACCGGCTCGCGCCAGGAGGCGGGATGCCAGCCGGTGCCGTCCAGGGCGACGGCAAGGTGCGGGGAAGAAGGAGATGTTGAGGACACGAGTGGGTGCCTTCCTGGAAGTCCGTTGCCACGCGCTGGAGGTCTGTGCAGGGCCGTGGGTCCCACCGAGACCGGGCTCAGGCCGAGTGCGGTGCTCGCGACAGCCGACCGCTACGACCGCGAGCCCGGTGACGGCGAGGGACACTCCGTGGGCGGCCGCACCTGGTGCCGGTGCCGTTCACAGCGTGCCGAACAGGCGCGCGGCGTTGCGCAGGGCGTGCGTCGCCACCCGCTCGCCGAGGACGAGACCGGCCTCGTCGGCCGAGCGGGTGTGGATGCCGGAGTACACGCGGGCGTCCACGTTCTCCTGGGACAGTCCGCTCCAGGACGTGTAGGTGCGCGTCACTCCGGGGGCGGTGGGGCTGGTCAGCCGGAAGGGCGCCGTGCGCGGCCCGACGAGCGCCGAGAGGACCGCTTCCGCGGCACCCGAGTACGTGTTGTGGCCGCTGGGGTAGTCGGGATGGGCCGGCGTGGTGTGCAGCGGCGTCCATGCGGGGTCGGGGTCGATCGAACCGGTACGGATGGCCGTGACCGGGCGCCACCGCAGATAGGCGTACTTGGTGTCGGAGGTGGCGATCTGCGTGTCCACCGAGGCGACGTGGAACAGGGCCACCAGCCTGGCCCGTCCGGCGCCGGCATGCGGTGACCTGGCGAGGGCCACCCGCAGTGGCTCGGTGTACAGCGTCAATGAGGAACCGAGCCAGAAGGTGGCGGTCTCTGTCTGCCTCTCCGTGCGTACGGTGCTGTCCACCGCCCCGTACGCGCGGACTTCGGCCAGTTCGGCGCGGTGACGCGCGGAGTCCAGGGCGGGCGGTGCGGTCAGCCGGTACTGGTCGGGGCTGTCCAGCAGGAAGGGCCGGGCGAGCCGGTTGCCGTACTGCGCGGCCGGGGCGTAGGCGGGCGGGGTCGGCTGCCACACTCCAGGAGCCGCCGTGGGGACGGTGAACGGCGCGTTGACCGAGGCCGGGTCGAGGCCGTCACCCTCGCGGGCGGCGAGCACCAGCCGCGCCTGGCGGGCACCGGCCGCCACACCCATCGACTCGGCCGTTCCGTCGGGTACGCCCTGCAGCGTCGTACGCAGGGCGGCGTCCAGTTCCTGAGTGCGGGACGGGACCAGCGCCACCAGAGCGTCGTGTACGGCGGACGCCAGGGCCGCGTCCTGGAAGTCGCCCCGGTCGACGCCGGACGGCACCTGACGGGTGGCTCGGGCCGCCGCGAGCCAACTGACGGCCCAGGTCCGGCTGTTCGTGATCTGCGTAGGGGCGGCGTCCGCCGCGATGGTGGCCGCTGTCGTGTCGTACCAGTCGAGCGCCACGGACGAGCGCGGCTGTTCCTCCACCACGGCAGCCGCGGCGGACGGGACGGTGACGGAGGCGGCCAGCAGGACGGCCGAGCCCAGCGCCACCAGGACGGGACTTGCGGGATGACGGGTTCTGAACGGGTTCACGCGTACTCCTTCGCGAACGTACGGACGACCGGTGGTGTTGTTGACGCCGGCGTACGGCATGCGCACCCCGGGTCTGCTACTTGTTGATCCTGGGCAGGCCGGGCGGGTTGATCTCGGACTTGGTCACGGCCTCGTCGGACAGGCCCCAGCGCTTGAGCACTTTCGCGTACGTCCCGTTGTCGATGACGTGGTTGAGGGCGTCGGTGAGCGGCTTGACCAGGCCGCTGTCCTTCTTGGTGGTGGCCGCGATGAGGCCCTGGAGGGTGGCGCCGGCACCGGAGTAGGTGCCGACGACCTCGGTCTTGCCGGTGGTGGCCGCGTGGTAGGCGGCGGTGGGGTTGGGGCCGAGGTAGAGGTCGATGCGGCCGGACTGGAGGGCGAGGTAGGTGTCGCTGTCGTTCTGGTAGTACTTGATGTTCACCGGCTTGCGGCCGGCCTTCTCGTTCTCCTTGCTCCACTCGATGAGCAGCTTCTCCTGGTTGGTGCCGCTGCCCACCGCGACCGTCTTGCCCGCCACGTCCTCGGGCCCGGTGACCTTGAAGCCGCTGCCCTTTTTCGCCTCGAAGCCCAGGTTGTCCTCGCGGTAGGTGGCGAAGTCGTACTTCTCCTTGCGCTCCTCGGTGACGGTGATGTTGCTGAACCCGACGTCGTACTTGGCGCTGTCCAGGCCGACGAAGATGTTCTCCCAGGAGACCGAGTTGATGTGCGGCTTGAGGCCGAGCACGTCGGCGACCAGGGAGGCGATGTCGGGCTCGACGCCGATGACAGTCTTGTTGTCGGTCGCGAAGAAGGTCAGCGGTGCCGCGGAGCCGGAGGAGGAGACGAGTTCCAGGGTGCCTCTCTTGCGGATCTTCTCCGGGACCTCGGCGGCTATGGAGTCGACCTTGCCGGTGGTGATGCGGTTCTGGTCCGGACTGATGTTGATCTTCGTCTTGCCGCCCGACGTGGCCGCGACCTCGGTCGTGCCGCCGTCGTCGGGGTTGCCGCACGCGGCGAGGACGAGGGCGGTGGCGAGTCCGAGCGCGGCTGCGGCGGTGCGGCGGGTGATCGAGGTGGACATGGTCGTGCTCCTTGCCGGCGGAAAGGGGTGAGGGTCGGTCAGAGGACCTTGGAGAGGAAGGCGCGGGTGCGCTCGTGCTGCGGGTCGTCCAGGACGGCCGTGGGCGGGCCCTGCTCCACGACGACTCCGCCGTCCATGAACACCACGGTGTCGGCGACCTCGCGGGCGAAGCCGATCTCGTGGGTCACGACGATCATGGTGGTTCCGGTGCGGGCCAGGTCCTTGATGACGTCGAGGACTTCGCCGACCAGTTCCGGGTCGAGCGCCGAGGTGGGCTCGTCGAAGAGCAGCACCTTGGGTTCGAGGGCGAGTGCGCGGGCGATGGCCACGCGCTGCTGCTGGCCGCCGGAGAGCTGCCGGGGGTAGGCGACGGCCTTGTCGGCGAGGCCGACCCGGTCGAGGAGCCGGCGGGCCGTCTCCTCCGCTGCCTTGCGCGGGCGGCGCAGCGCGGAGACGGGGGCCTCGATCAGGTTCTCCAGCACGGTCAGATGGGGGAAGAGGTTGAAGTTCTGGAAGACGAACCCGATGTGGGTGCGCTGCCTCAGGACGTCCTTCTCCTTCAGCTCGTGCAGCTTGCTTCCGGAGCGGCGGTAGCCGATGAGTTCGCCGTCGATGCTGATCCAGCCGCGGTTGACCTTCTCCAGGTGATTGATGGTCCGCAGCAGCGTGGACTTCCCCGAGCCGGACGGGCCGAGGATCACGGTGACCTCGCCGGCGCGGACCTTCAGGTCGACGCCGCGCAGCACCTCCAGCGGGCCGAAGCTCTTGTGAACGCCGTGGACGTCCACCATCACGTCGTCGGCCGTCGGCGTCGGGTCCTTGACGGCTACCGTCACGTCGCTCATCGGCTGTCTCCCAAGGGCTTCAGGGGCATGACGGGCTGGTTGCGCTGGGCGGCGGCCGCGCGCAGGGTGCGGACGAAGCGGCGGGCGCGCTGGAGCGGGGTGGGCCGCGGGGTGCGGTTGGCGCCCCGGGCGTAGCGGCGCTCCACGTAGTACTGCGCGACCGACAGCAGGGAGGTCAGCACCACGTACCAGGCGGTGGCGACCAGCAGCAGCGGGATCACCCGGCCGTTGCGGCCGTAGATCACCTGCACCTGGTAGAACAACTCGCCGATGGACATCACGTAGACCACCGAGGTGCCCTTGAGCAGGCCGATGACCTCGTTGCCGGCCGTGGGCAGGATGGCGCGCATGGCCTGCGGCAGCACGATCCGGCGGATCTGCCGCAGGCGAGGAATGCCCAGTGCGGCGGCGGCCTCCAGCTGCCCGTGGTCGACGGCGATGACACCACCGCGCACGATCTCGGCGGCGTAGGCGGCCTGGTGCAGCGTCAGCCCGATGATGGCCGCGCCCATGGTGCCGATGATGGTGTTGCTGTCGACGGACCAGAACACCGGGCCGAAGGGGATGCCGAAGCCCAGCCTCTCGTACAGCGCGCTCAGGTTGAACCAGAACACCAGCTGGACGATCATCGGGATGGACCGGAAGATCCAGATGTAGGTCCAGGCGACGGTCTGCAGCACCGGACTGCGCGACAGCCGCATGAAGGCCAGGACGGTGCCCAGGAGGAAGCCCAGCACGGTGGCGTACGCGGTGAGCTGAAGGGTCACCCACACCGCCTGCACGATCGTTTCGGACAGCACGTAGTCGCTGAAGACACCCCACTCCCACACCGGGTTGGTGGCCAGACCGTGCGCGAACTGGGCGACCAGCACGATCACGGCGACGGCCGCCACCCAGCGGGCGTAGTGGCGGGCGTCGCCGTGATCGTGCTGGTCGCCCAGTTCGCGCACGGTCTGGCCACCAACCCGGTGTGGGAGTGGGGTGTCTTCAGCGACTACGTGCTGTCC